>CAZEXC010000007.1:0-39203 GCA_964516625.1 uncultured Oscillospiraceae bacterium
GGGAGAAGCAAGCTCGTGCGCTGCTTCTCCTTTCAGATCCTGCTTATTCCGCGGCGCCGACCGTTTCCTCTCCGGCTGCGGCCTCCGCCGCCGGCTCCGTTTCGGCTTCGGCAGTCCGGGCCTCTTCCTCCGCGGGCGCGGCGGGCTCCCCGGCATCTTCGGTTATGACGAGGTCGTCCTCCACGGTCTTCTTGGCGTTTTCATCAATGTTCAGAACCTGCATGGCCTTTTTCTTCGCCTTGCGCCATGCCACGCCGATAACGGCGCCGGCAACCACGACGACAGCGACGATGGCCTGAAACGCGAACGTCGTCACGGAGGGGTCTACATACGCGAACGCAGGCATGGTCAGCATAAGGCCGATGCCCGTCAGGTAAAACAGAAATCTGAGTGTTTTCAATGAAATATCCTTCTTTCTTTGATTTTACGCGCTGCGCGCGGCTTTCGGCTTATATGAGTATATCATCCCGGCGGGGGATTCGGCAAGACAAAAACGTCAAATCCGTATTTTTTCCAGCGCACGGAACAGCGCCTCGTTGTCCTCCTCGTTTCGGACGGCGACACGGATGAAATCTCTGCCGTCGAAGCCGCTTTTTTCCGACAGGTCTTTTATGAGCACGCTGTCGTCCTTCAGAAGCCGGCCGGCAAGCTCGCGGGAGCTTATTTTCTCCACGCGGCACATGATGTAATTCGCCTGAGACGGATAGGGCGTAAGGAAAGAAAAGCTGTCGAGACGCTCCTGCATTTTCCGGCGCAGGACGCATATCTCGTCGCACGCCGCGTCGTACTGCGAGGCGTAAAGGCCGTATATCTGGAAGAAATACTCTCCGAAAGAGTTTATGTTCCAGACGGGAAGCAGCCCGCGCATCCGCGCGATCCACGCCGTGTCCGCGCTGGCGCACACGCCGAGACGCAGGCCGGGCACACCGTAGGATTTGCTGATGCTCTTGACGACCATGAGGTTCGGGTTCCGCTCGAGGATCTCGTCGCGCAAAAGCGTGAATCGCCGATCCTTTTCGGCAAAATCGGCAAAGGACTCGTCGATGACGACACGGGTGCCGTGGGCGCGGCAGACCGACAAAAGCTCCATGACCTCCCCCTCCGTCAAAAACGCGCCGCTGGGATTGTCGGGGTTTATGAGGATGAGGTTCTCGCACCTTGCCGCCTCGCGCTTCAGCTCGTCAAGGTCGAAGCGGAAATCGTGCGCCGCGCCGGACAGAGCCCGGATTTTGCAATCCGGGAAGCAGCGGACATATTCGTTGAACGCCGGGACGGACAGCGCCGTCTTCCCCTTCATGGTGCGGCCCAGCGTGTTGATGAGCTCCGCCGCGCCGTTTCCGACGAGAAGATAGTCCTCCTTCACGCCGAACATCTTCCCCGCCAGAAGCGTCTGTACCCTCATGCCGGAGGGGTATTGGGTCAGAAGCCGCGGGTAAAAATATTCCATCTGCTCCAGCATTTTCTTCGGCGGGAAAAAGGGGTTTACAAGGTAGCAGAAATCCCGCAGCCCCGCAAACCGCCAATAGCCGCCGTAGTGCCCGCCGTAAGCGGCCAGACTCTCCTCCGCCGGAGCGAACATGGTATTGGCGATGTCCAGATCCTGCACGTCGTCTATCTCATACCACTTAATGCTCCCCACGTCAAAGGCGCGGAGTCCCGCAAAGGGCAGATGCGCCAAGGCCTTGAGCACCATCTCGTAGTACTGGTTTTTGCCGTACGCCTGAATGTATGCGTTCAGAAACGGCACATACTGCTCCGCGGCAAAGCGGCGGCTGAACTTGTAGACGTTCACCGTCTTGTAATACTGGTCGGCGCGGGCATATGTAAAATCTTTCTTCTCGATAAACTCACGGATAACGCCGTCCTCCCCCACCAGCGTGACGGTGCCGTCCATCCACTGCTCGTACTTTGCCACGGCCACCATGTTGGGAGCCTCGGCCTCCACCATCCGGCGGATAAGGCACGGCTCGTAGATAAGGTCGGATTCCAGAAGAATGGTGTCGTCCGCCGCGAGCTGCTCTCGGGCCATAAAGAGGGAGTATATGTTGTTTGTGGTACCGTAGTCCCTGTTCTCCACAAACTCCAGCTCAAAGTCGGAGAGCTTCTCCCGGGCGAAGGCCATGAGCTTTTCGCCCTCGTAGCCCACCACGATGACGAATTTCCGAATCCCCGCCTGACGCAAAGCGTCCGCCGCATGCTCCAGAAGGGTCTTTCCCCCTACCTGAACCATGCATTTGGTCTGGTTGTTCGTATAGGCGCCGAGGCGTTTCCCCATGCCGGCGGCCAGCATCAAAGCCTGCATAATATGAACTCCTCCCGTTCAGTCTTCCCGAATGAGCCGGGCATACATACCGAGGAACGTATAGCCCATCTTCCGATGGAGCGACAATGTGTTCTCGTTATCCGCGCCCAGAAACGCAAGGCCGCGCTTGCCTTCGTTTTTCACAAGGTTCCATGTGCTGGCCGTGATGGCGCGGCCCAGACCGTGGCCCCGCATATCCGGGTCGGTCACGAGCCCGTTTATGACGGCCAGCTCGTCCGTCTCCGCGCTCAGAGCGTTGGTAGCCACGAGCTGCCCCTCCGCCGTACGCATGACGAAAAGCCGTCCAAAGCCCTCCCGGATGCGGCGGATAAGGGACTGACACAGCCCCTCGTATGTATAGACCGTGTTGTATATGTGTTCCTTCATCATGAGCGCCGCGATTTCCGGCACGTCCGCTTCCCCGGCGGGCTGCACCTGCAAATCGCTTTTGCCGTCCATGAGCTTGTCCGCCGTGATGATATGGCTCAGCTCCTGCGAGTATTTCCCCTGCGGAAGCTTTTCCCGGAGAAGCGCTATGTTTTCCTCCGAGCCCGTAATCACCTTGGGATCCAGCTCCTCTATGAGCGTCAGAGCCTCGTCTTGCGGACATGTCCCCCGGCTGTAGATATGCAGCGCGTCATAGTAGCGGTACATGACCGCCTCCAGCGACCCGCCGTTCTCGCACACCCACAATCCGACGCCGTCGGCCTGCGTTCCGCATTCGAGAAGATCCATGTAAAGATAGAAGCAAATGACCTTGTCCTCGCCGATGTAATCCACCACGCGGGGAATATAGCTGTCGTCGCATTTTTTCAGCATAGTGTTCTATTCCGCCTTCTGTTTCTTTTGATATTCCATCATGCGCCGGATGAGATATTCCGCGCCGTACTTTCCGCTCTCGCCAAAATGGTACAGCCTCTCCCGCCGGACCGTCTCCAGCACCTGCTCGTATTCCGCGCGGCCGGAAATAAGGCGCTCCGCCGCCGCCGCGGCCTTTTCGCCCACCTCGGACGGCTCGATGGCGATGCCGATGATGTTGCGTATCTGATCGTCGGGGGCGTATTTTTTCACGTCCTCCTCCGTCCAGTCTTCGTTCACAATCTTGCGCGGGGTGTTGATAAACAGCACCGGCTTTTTCGTAGCCATAGCGTATTCATAGCCGATATTCGACCAGTCCGTCACCACGAGATCAGCGGAAAACACCGTCTCGTTCGAGCTGAAATTGAGCTGGAAGCGGAAGCGCTCCGCGTCAAAGCCCTCGCAGGCGCGCATGAGCTTGTCGAGCCGCTGGGGGAACCGGCGGATATACTGGGGATGGGGCCGGACGGTCACGTCGTATCCGGCGGACAGAAGCTGTCCGGCAAGCTCCGCAAGGCAGCTGTCGAGAATGTTCCCCTCCTGCCACGACGGGGCGATGAGCACGGTCTTCACCTCGTGCTCCGTCTTTTCCATCGCGTCGTACTGGGCGGCCATATTGTCGATGACCCCGTAGCCGCAGGGGATCATCTTCTGGTCGGGCAGCCCCTTCGCCCGGTTCCATGCCCGCATCTCCTCCTCGAAGCCGGGCGTCGGCGTAAGGAGCGTGTCGAAATGGTCGAGCGCGCCCTTGCGGAGCGTGATAAGGCCGGAGAACATCCCGTGGAACACATAGACGTACTCCACGTCCTTGCGGATATAGCTGCGCTTGAAGTGATAGGTGTCAAGATCCGGCATGGTCATGACCACCATGTCCGCGTCCATCTTCATAAAAAGGGTGATGAGCCGTTTTTCCCCGATGTAATAGGGGTGGATGCGCGGCTGCTTTTCCGCGATGGCGAAGATCTGGTCGTCCGGGTCGCTGGTCACATAGTGGATGATGACGTTTGTGCGCCGCAGAAGCTCCTCCATGATGTTCTGGAAGTATTTATAAAACCCGCTGGCCTCGGAGTAGAACACAAGACGCTTGTTCGCCACGGAGAAAAAACGCTTATAGTCCGCTTTCTCACGCCGACGCAGCTCCTTCGACTGCTCCCGTCCGAACTCGTCGAGGGCGCTCAGCTCCTTTCGGCTTTCCTCCAGCGCCTCGTAATCCACATATTTCTTTGGCGGCTGGATGGCGTTGCACGCAAGCTGCACCGCGATGGAGAAAAGGTTGGAAAATATCCAGTAGCACGCCACGCCCACAGACACAAAAATGCCCAAGCCGAAAGAAACGGCGATGGACACGCCGTTTGAGGACATCTGCTCGGCGCGGCTCTGCTCCCTCTGGAGCGGGTTTATGCGGTTCTGTGCAAGGCCCAAAACGATGGCCGCGAGCCCCGCGCCCAGCGGCATGAGCCACGTCCAGCCTCCGTCCCGGGAGGGGATGAGCCCCAGCATGGGGGCCGCGCCGCCGTCCGTGATGGTATGGATGACGCCTATCATGCCGCAGAGGATAATGATCTGGATAATGAGCGGTATCATGCTCAGAAGCGGGCGGTAATGCTTTTCCTTGTACAGCGCCGCCTGCTCGTCGCCGATGCGCTCCCGGTCGCCATAATACTGGGCCTTGATGCGGTTTATGTCCGGCATGATGGAAACCATTCGCAGCCCGTTTCGGTTCGTCCACAGGGATACGGGCAGCAGGATGATCTTCGTCACCAGCGTAAAAACGGCGATGGCCGCGACATAGTTCGGCACGAGCCGGTAGCACCAGCTCATCACATAGCCGAATATTTTTGCCAGAAAGTCGATCATGAAATCACTTTCCCTGTCCTTTCGCTGTCAATAGAACGAGTCGTACAGCGGCTCGATCTCGTCCGCCACGCCGTAATAGTACCAGTATCGCTCTTTATTGAGGATGGTGTCGCGGTCGCCGTTATAGTGGAACACGCCGAATACGTTATAGCGCGTCACGCCGTTGGCCTCCGCGTCCCACTGGTTGAGGTTGCCGATCCACTCCACCTCCGGGTAGCTCGTCATATAGCCCCAGACGCGGGTCGTGCGGACGCGGCGGGCGCCTTCGCTCCAGTCGTATACCGTGGTGCCGTAGTCGGAATAGTCCGCGCCGAGGAAGGACAGGATGGTCGGCATGATGTCCTCCTGCGCGACGGGCGCGCTGGACACCGTCATTTCATCCTGCGTCTGCCCGGCCTGTTTTATCAGGCACGCAGCCTGAAAGCACTCAAAATAACCGTGGTCGGCGGAGATGATGATGTTCGCGTCATCGTAGATGCCCTGTTCCTTCATCTGCTCGAAAAACTCCGCCACCGCCACAAGATAGCCGTGGAGCTGCTCGAGCCTCGCCTCGTCGCTGTCCCGCTCGTCGCACAAAAGGCCGTCATAGTCCACGATATAGGGGAAATGCGCCCCCTGGAGGTGATACCACGCAAATACCTTCGTGCTGTCGGTCAGGCTCATGCCCCGATCCAGAAGCTCCGAGTAAAAGTCATAGTTTATGCACAGCTTCTCCACGCCCTGATACTCCGCCACATCCACGATGCCGCCGGTGGAGACGCAGTAATCGTTTTTCAGCATATAGGGCAGATAGCGGTACAGGGACATATACACGACGTTTTTGAGAAGCTCGCCGGTGACGACAAGGTCGCCGGCCTCCACAAGGTTATCCGCCTTGCCGAGCATGTTCGCGGGATCGATGGCCGCGTAGTTTGACTCGAGATAGAGCTTTACCGTATACCCCGCGTCGTGAAGCGTGTCGTAAAAGCCGTCCGCCAGCTCGCTGTGCCAGGCGTTATATACCGCGTCCTTCGTGGGGACGGTCGTGTCAAGGTACTGATGTGTCAGCAGATAGCACAGGGACGGGAACGTAAAGGAATAGCAGGAGGACATATTATCAAAATAGAGGAAATCCTTGAAAACGTCGTACAGCGCCGGATCCATCTCCAGTACTTCCTCAAAAATCAGGGGACTGAACTGGTCGAGCGTTATGACGATGATATTCTCGTCCGAGGAAAGGACGTATTCCTCATCGCCGGAGAGCTGATAGTTTATGTCGCTGTCGTCCTCCGACGTCCAGTTCATGACAAGGGACAGGCCCTGACTGACAACCAGCGCGGCGCAGACGATGAGCCCCGCCGTCCTGATAATCTTGGGAAAGCAGCAGCCCAGCACAGCGAGCGCCGCAAGCGCGACCACCCAGATGATGATGTTCCGCTGCGCTTCGGCGGACACGTCATGCCAGTCAAAGGTGTTCCCGTCCAGCACCGCCAGCTCGCCGTTCATGAGAGCGCCCTGAAAATAGCACATAAGCCCGACGCCCAGGAAAAACGCGAACACGGCCCAAAACGCCTTCCCCGGCACAAATGCGGCGACGGCCGCCAGCACGAGCGCGAGCGCGACCGCGACGCCCGCCAGCGCCCAGAGGATCGTTCCCGCAGTAAAGGTCAGGTACATCTGGTTTGAGTTCACGATGTCCAGCGGGCCGAAAAAAATCACCGTAAAACACATGAGAAACGCCGGCGCGAGCGCTGTCAGGAAACGCCTCGGCCAGCTTCCCCAGTAGCCCTGCGCGGGCGTGTCGTTCCGTACCTTTTCCATCATTGGCAAAGCTTCCTCCTGCGGCGCAGCCGCATTAAAAATTATTAACCTTCGCTCAACAGACCGTAAAGTCTATTCTCATACAAATATAAATAATATCATGGATCGGTCACAATTACAACACATTCCTCTGTTTTTCCCCGGTTTATTTTTTCACGGCAGGAAAGGGTCAACTTCCCTATTGACGGGGCGCACAAAAAAATTTATAATTTATTAACAAAGTACTTGACCTGTAAGGAGAAGACTATGGAAACTCTTGCCGCCCCCCTGCCCGGCGCCGCCGCGCCGGCGCCCAAAAAGCGCTGGTTCCGCGCCGACAACATCCGATACATCCTGCTTTTCAACGTCATCGCCGAGCATATGCTCACCCAGACGGACATTACCTATAACTGGCTCGTGACCGTCATCGTCTGCTGGTCGCGGATGATAACCATGCCCGGCTTCTGCTTCCTGTCCGGCTACTTCTCCAAAAAGGGCGACAAGAGCTACCAGAGCGCCATTTTTGACTTTCTCGTTCCTTACCTTATCTTCGATTCCCTGTTCGTTCTGATATTCGGCTCCTCCGCGCCGAATATCTTCACGCCGACGTTCGCGTACTGGTACCTCGTGTGCATGTTCTGCTGGAAGCTTATGACAAAGGCGCTCCAGCAGATAAAATACATCGTCCCCCTGTCCTTCGCCGCAGCTCTCCTTGTGGGCGGCTGCGCCGACGTGGGCCACTTTTTGAGCCTGAGCCGCACCATCGGCTTTCTCCCCTTCTATCTGGTTGGCATGAAGCTAAGCCGCGAAGATATTGCGAAGCTTGAGAACCTGCCGAAGATCCCTGTTTTCCTCGTCACCATGGCCGTCATGGCCGTGTGGGGCTGGCTGAACGTCAAGGGCGTTTACCACATAGATTTCTACTACTACTGGGAGCCCTACGCCGGCGTTCCCGGCGACGCCATGAGCGTGTACAGCTACAGCTTTGTAAAGGGCCTTATCCTTCGCGCGCTGGGCTATGTGGTGTCCGGCCTTCTCATCGTGTACCTGTTCGTGTTCGTGCCCGACCGCTCTCTTCCCGTCATGCGGGACGGCGGCACGCGGACGATGGTCCCCTATCTTCTGCATACCTACTTCATCATGAATATGAAATACCTCTATCAGTTCGTCCCGGCGCTGGACAAGTGGTACTTCACCATCCCCATCGCGCTCGTTATGGCCGTGCTTCTTATGACGGTTCTTGGCCTGCCGGCCCTCAACGACCTGTATAACGACTTCATCAAATGGATCAAGAAGCTGTTTTACAGGGAGCCGGGAAAGACGTAAGAGCAACGCGGACAAAACGGCGGGAACCCTTGATTTTAGGGATTTCCGCCGTTTTTTTGTTTTTATCCGATATGGGTTTTTTGCAGCGTGACGCGGTCGATTTTGTCGTTGATCGTCATAGGCAGACGGTCAAGGCGGACATAGCGGTTCGGCATCATGTAGGACGGCAGCTTGATTTTCAGCTGCTTTGCCAGAGCGTCCGCGTCCTCCTCCCCGGTGTAAACGCAGACGATCTCGTCCCTGTCCGCGTCGAACAGGCAGCAGCCGTTGGAAACCGACGGCACGGCGAGAAGCGCCGTCTCTATCTCCCCAAGCTCGATGCGGTAGCAGCCCTGATGCTTTATCTGGAAATCCTTCCGCCCCAGAAACATGATCTCTCCCCGCTCGTTGTACCGCGCCAGATCGCCGGTGCGGTACATCCGCTCCGCGAACGCGGTGTTGAGGGGATTTTGGACAAACGCCTTCTCCGTCTGCCGGGGATTGTTGTAATACCCCATGGAAAGGCATGACCCCATGACGCAAAGCTCTCCCGTCCGGCCATCGGATACCGGCCTGCCGTCGTCGTCCAGAAGGACGATGCGCGTATTGGCGCAGGCGCGGCCTATGGGCAGCGGCTCGTCGTCGTCAAAGTCCCGGTCAACGATGTAATAGGCGCACACGTCCGTTATCTCCGTGGGGCCGTACATATTGCAGAATTTGGCCTCCGGCAGCGCCCGCCGCCAGACGTTGAGCTGCCGGTTCGGCATGACCTCGCCGCAGAAGTAAACCCTTTGCAGGCTCGTGGGCCGGGTGGTATCCAGGATGCCGGAATTGGCAATGGCGATGAGCGCCGACGGCACGAAGAAGATGGTGTTGATCCCGTGCTCGGCGAGAAAACGCATCATGGCTTTGGGGAAGGAAAAGCACTTTTTCGGGATGATCCAGGTCGTCGCGCCGTTTTTGAGCGTGGAGTATATGTCCAGCGTGGAATTATCGAACACGAACGGGGCCTGATTTCCCAGCACGGCCGTTTCGTCGATATCCAGCGTCTCGTGGAGCCAGTCGGCATAGTCTATCATGCTTCGGTGGCTGATGGTCACGCCCTTTGGAACGCCGGTAGAGCCGCTTGTAAAAAGCACATACAGAAGATCCGTGTCCGTATGGGCGTCGCGCACGGCCTGAAGAGCCGCCTCGTCCGGCGCTGTCCGGCACGCGTCGGAAAACAGAGCCGTCTGCGCGCCCGCCGCCGCAGCCTTCGCGGTCTCGGCATTTTTCTCGTCATAGAACACGAATGCCGGATCCAGCGTGTCGAAGATGAGCTTTATCCGCTCCCGGGGCATTTTCGTGTCCAGCGGCACATAGAAGCATCCGGCGCTCACCGCCGAAAAAAAGGCCGCGACGCATTCCGGCGTCTTTTCCATAAACACTGCCACGGGCCGGTTCATGTCCACCCGTCCGATCAGATACGACCCCGCCCGGCGGGCGCAGTCCCGCAGCTCCGAAAAGGTCAGCGTCGTCTTATCGTCGCCAAAGGCGATCCTGTCGGGAAACCGGGCCGCCGACTCGTCCAGATATTCCAGTACGTTTGTTATCATAGGTGTATATCCCCCGCTCACAGGCGTTTTGCATCATTATACACTTTCGCGGTTCCAGCGTCAACGGCCGCGCTTTTTTGCGTATTAACACAAATTTAACACACGTATGGTATAATACTTTCATCTTATTCTGTAAAGGAGTGCGCACCATGAGAAAACTACGCAGTGTACAGGCCATTATCCTGTCTCTTGCCCTGTGTCTGGGACTGGGCTGCGCCGCGTTTGCCTCCGGGGAGGCCAGCGGCGAGAGCGGAGCCTATGTAGCATCTTCGGAGAGCGCCGCCGCTTCGTCCTACGGCTACAGCGGCAGCCAGTCCTCCCTGACGGCTCAGGGCTCCCTGAACCTCGGGAGCGAGGACACCACCGTCGAAAACGCCATCATCACCGGCGTAAACGGCTCTGCCATCCAAAACTCCGGCGACGGCGACCTTGTCGTCCGCGACAGCGTTGTCCTTGGCGTGTCCACCGCACAGACGGAGCCTCTGACCGGGAACCCCGGCAACCTTCTGGTAGCCGGTGACGTCCGCGCCACGCTGGCCCTGACTCAGGCCCACAGCTTCTATATCGGCTCCACCATTATCGCCACCAACTGGGCGGCTCTGTCCACGGACGGCGCGGAGCCTGTCACGGAGGACGGCCAGAGCGAGCTGTCCCTCTACGCCTATGGCACTTATGCCCACACCTACGCCGGGGGCTACGGCGCGTATTCCGACCTGTTCTGCAACCTGTTCGTCTACGGCTCGGAAATCGACGCGGCGGAGATTGGCATCATCTCCGGCACCTACGGCGCTGTGACCGTCGGCACCATCGCCGACGGCGAGGCAAACGACGAGCTGGCCGCCCACCTGACCGAGGCGGACAGGAGCGCCCGGGTCGACAAGGAGCTTGGCAGCGTCATCGCCGGCGGCCGCAACGCCATCATGATACACAGCGTGAACCTGCCTCCCTACTGGGAGTATGAGGGATATTCCGAGGAGGAGCTGCCCCTCTATTCCACATCCGTCGTGGTCACGGGCAGCACCCTGAAAACCGACCTCAGCCTTGATGGAGGCGTTTCCTATGACGGCCAGAAGCAGGCGTATATCGACCACACCGCCGGAAGCGTTATCCTCATCAAGAGCACCAACACCGATATTCGTCTCACAGACAGCCGGCTTATCCCCGCCGAGGGCGGCACCGGCGCGGTCATCCACACCGTATACAACAACGATACCGGGTTTATGAACGCCGTTCCCGACGGAGAGAGCTACCCCGGCGTGTCCGTGTCCATGACCGGCATGGACGTGACCGGCGACGTCATCCACGAGGACTATCAGCGCGACATGACGCTGACGCTCTCCGGCACGTCGCTGACCGGCGCCATCAACGCCTATGACTGCGATCACTGGAACGAGACCGCCGCAGCCGAGGGCTTTACCGACTACGCGCTGGACGAGTCCTATGACACGGCCCACGGCGTGAGCCTTACGCTTTCAGACGGCTCCGTATGGACCGTCACCGCCGAGAGCAGCCTCGCCGGCCTTACGATCGACGACACCTCCTCGATCGCCGGCTCCATGACCGTGGACGGCGTGGCTACCGAGCCCGCCGCCGGAACTTACACCGGCGAGATAATCCTTCTCCCCGCGTGATCCGCGTTTACGAAAAGCCGCCCTCCGTTCCCGCTGTGGGAACGGAGGGCGCTTTTTTCGGCGAAGGCGGGCGCGTCAGTCCGTCTCCGCCTCCGTTATCGTCCCGCCGCCGATGACGGTATCGCCGTCGTACAGAACCACGGCCTGTCCGGCGGTGATAGCCCGCTGGGGCTCGTCAAACACGACGGTCATCTCGTCCGCGCCTGTCCGGGTCACGGCGCAGGGCGCTTCCCCGTGGGAATAGCGTATCTTTGCCTGACAGCGCAGGAGCCCGGATATTTCCTCCCGGTCGATAAGGTTTAGATGATTTGCCCGCAGGACGCGGGAAAAAAGACGCTCATTTCCCGCCAGAACGACAGTATTGTCCGACGGGCGCTTGCCGCAAACGTACAGCGGTTTTCCCGCGGATACGCCGAGACCGCGGCGCTGGCCGACGGTGTAGGCTATCATGCCCTTATGCCGGCCGATCACGCGGCCGGCCTCGTCCACAAAGTCGCCGGGGGGATAATCCGCGCCCGTGTACCGGCGGATAAAGCCCTCGTAGTCCCCGTCCGGGACGAAGCATATGTCCTGACTGTCCCGTTTCCGGGCGTTCAAAAGTCCATGCTCGGCGGCAAGCGAGCGCGTCTGCTGTTTCGTCAGCGCGCCAAGGGGAAATTTCGTATGCGCCAGTATCTCCTGACTCAGCGCGTAAAGGACATAGCTCTGATCCTTTGCCGCGTCTGCGCCCTTCTTCAAAAGCCAGCGCCCGTCGGCGCGCTGCTCCGTGCGGGCATAGTGCCCCGTCGCGATATAATCGCATCCGATCTCTCTGGCCCGGCGGTACATATGGGGAAATTTCAGCCGACGGTTGCACTCGATGCAGGGATTGGGCGTTTGCCCCGCCTCATAGGTTCGCACAAAAGGGCGGATCACCGCCTCCTCAAACTCCCGGCCTGCGTTCAGGACATAGTGCTTCATACCCATGCGGAAAGCGGCGGCGCGGGCGTCCTCCACGTCGTCAAGCCCGCAGCAGACCCGCGATCCGGCGGATGCGTCAGGCTGTCCGCTGTAAAGGTGCAGGGTCACGCCAAGGCACTCGTACCCCGCCTCCTGAAGAAGCAGCGCGGCCACGCTGCTGTCCACCCCGCCGGACATCCCGACCATCACTTTCTCCGGCATAAAAAGCCCCCTTCCATCCGAAAACGCTTACGCTCCCCCGCCGTTTTCACCGCAGCTTGCACAGCTTTCCCCGCCAAATTCGGAGGGGTCATACGCAATGCCATTTTTGTCATAGTAATCCTTCACGGCGGCCTTCACAGCTTCCTCCGCCAGCACGGAGCAGTGCATCTTATAGGCGGGCAGACCGTCCAGCGCCTCCGCCACGGCCTTGTTGGAAAGCTCCAGCGCCTCGGATATGGGCTTTCCCTTTATCATCTCCGTGGCCATGCTGCTGCTTGCGATGGCGCTCCCGCAGCCGAATGTTATAAAGCTCACGTCGGAAATGATGCCGTCGTCCACTTTGATATACATACGCATAATATCGCCGCATTTGGCGTTTCCCACCTCGCCGATGCCGTCGGCGTTTTCCATTTTCCCGACATTGCGCGGGTTTTGGAAGTGATCCATTACTTTATCGCTATACAGCGCCATTTGTCCATACCTCCTAAAAAATATTTTACAGCTTTACAGCAGATGGGGCCGTTCGCCCTTTTCCAGCTCGTCCCATACGGGGGATATGTCCCGCAGCCTCTGCACGATGCCCGGTACGATGGCGAGGATATGATCTATCTCCTCGGGCGTGTTCCGATCCCCAATGCTCAGGCGCAGGCTCCCGTGAGCCACCTCATGCGGCAGACCCAGCGCGAGAAGCACATGGCTCGGGTCAAGCGAGCCGGAGGTACACGCGCTTCCGGAGGAGGCGGCCACACCCCCGGCGTCCAGCAGAAGGAGAAGGCTCTCCCCCTCGATCCCCTCAAAGCAGAAGTTGACCGTGCCGGGAACGCGCCTGTCCCGGTCGCCGTTCAAGCGGCTGTGGGGTATCTGCAAAAGCCCCTCGATGAGCCGCTCCCGCAGAGCGGTAACATAAGGAATGCTTTTGTCGAGGCCTTCCACAGCCTCCTCCATGGCGGCGGCCATACCGACGATACCGGGGATATTTTCCGTGCCGCCGCGCTTGCCGCGCTCCTGCTGCCCGCCCTCGATAAGCGACGAAAGGGGCACGCCCTTTCGCACGTAGAGGGCGCCTACGCCCTTCGGCCCGCAGAATTTGTGGGCGGACAGGGAAAGCATGTCCACGCCGAGCGACCGCACATCCACCGGCACATGACCTACGGCCTGCACCGCGTCGGTATGAAACAAAACGCCCTTTTCCCGGCACACCGCGCCGATCTCCGCGATGGGCTGGAGCGTACCGATCTCGTTGTTGGCAAACATGACCGTCACAAGGGCGGTGTCCTCCCGTATGGCGGCGGCGGCTTCCTCCGCCGTCACAATGCCGTTTTCGTGCACGTCGAGAAGCGTTATCTCAAAGCCCTGCCGTTTAAGGCTTTCCAGCGTGTGCAGAACCGCATGGTGCTCGAACGCCGTGGAGACTATATGCTTTTTCCCTTTGCGCGCGCCGATCCGCGCGGCGGATAATATCGCCTGCGTGTCCGATTCGCTCCCGCCGGAGGTGAAGTATATCTCTTTCGGGTCGGCGTTTAAAAGCCGGGCTATCGTCTGCCTCGATGCAACAAGCGCGTTGGCCGCCTCCTGACCCGGCGTGTGCAGCGATGAGGCGTTTCCATAGATTTTTGTGAAATACGGCGTCATGGCCTCTAAAGCGGTTTGGCTAAGGCAGGTCGTGGCCGCGTTGTCGGCATATACATACATAGTGCCGCACCTCCTGTGTTTCGATTATCAGATTTCTAAATAAAGTATACGACGTATTACCTACTAAGTCAATAGGTAATTTAGGAGCCTATATATTTTTACAGGTTATCAAAAGTCCGTCCGGCTGTTTACATAGCAGCTATCCCTTTCCACAAGACGGCTCGGAAGCTCAAGGCTCACGCGCTCCTCGTGGCCGCGGGCGATCCTGTCGAGCAGCACCTCCACGCCGAGATGGGCCATGTCCCGCCGGGGGATATTCATTGTCGTGAGCATGGGCTCCGACCATGCGGAGGCCTCGATGTTGTCAATGGCGACGACCGAAACGGGCGTCTGCCGTCCCCTGCGCCCCGCAAGCGTCCGAAGCGCGCCGAGAGCTGTGGCGTCGTTGGCGCAGAGAACAGCCGTCGCCCTCCCGTCCGCCAGAAGCCTCTCCATAGCCGCCTCGCCCTGCTTTTCGGTCTGATCCGTCTCATAGACAAGCGGCAGACGTATGGGTATACCAAGCTCCAGAAGCGTCCGGGTATAGCCCACGAACCGCCCCTCCGCAGAGCAGTCGCCCATATAGGCAATATCGCGGTGGCCAAGGCCGGCAAGATACTCCACCGCCCGCGCCGCCGCCCGTTCGCCGCTGCAAAACACCTGATCTATCTCCCCTTCCACCGGGTTGCGCCAAAGACCCACGACGTTTCGGTTCCCGCGCCGGATGTCCCGGATATGCTCCGAATCGCATCGGCCCAGCAGTACAACGCCGTCGGCCTGCTCGAGCTGCTGCACGCTCTCACCCGTCGGCCGGGTCACAAGCCTGACCTCGCAGCGGCTGCGGAAAAGCTCCTGCTCCACAAAGCGGTACAGCTCCTGAAAAAACGGGTCGTCCGACAGCTCCTGAAGACGGTACAGCACCACGGCCACGCGATAGCGCGGCTTTTCCCCCTCGCCCCCTTTTTTCAGCGCACGGGCGTAAATGTTCGGGACATAGCCCTGCTCCCGCGCCGCGCGGCGTATCTTATCCTGCAGCTCCCGTCCGGCGCACTGGGGGGATCTTCCGCCAAGCACCCTCGACACGGTGGACACAGAGCATCCGACCGTATCCGCGATCTCCTTCAGCGACATACCGCGCCTCCCATGCAAACGATTGCGTAATTTAGCTTGTCCCTGCGCCCGCCCTGTGGCATCATAAGCAGGTAAGCATCGTTGAAAATTACCCTTTGATTTGCAGTATAAACGCTTTTATGGATGATTGCAAGAAAAACAAACGTTTGCGTAAGAAAGGAGACCCTATGAAAAACGCCAAACGCATTCCGGCGCTCTTGCTGATTGCGGCGCTCTGCCTGCCGATTCTTTCCGCCTGCGGCTCCCAGACGGCGGAAGAAAACGCCGCGTGCCTGACGAACGTATCCTACGATCCCACGCGCGAGCTGTACGCGGCGTATAACGAGCTGTTCGCCGCCTACTGGCTCGAGACGACCGGCGAGACGGTGAGCATTTCCCAGTCCCACGGCGGCTCCGGGTCTCAGGCGCGCTCCGTTATCGAGGGCGCGGACGCGGATGTCGTGACGCTGGCGCTGGCTCACGATATCACGCTCATAGAGGAAGCGGGGCTCATAGAGGCGGGCTGGATCGACGAGTTCGACGACAACTCCGCGCCCTATACCTCCACGATCGTGTTCCTCGTCCGGGCCGGGAACGAAAAAGACATCCGGGACTGGGACGACCTTTTGAAGGACGGCGTGGAGATAATCACCCCCGATCCGAAATCCTCCGGCGGCGCGTGCTGGAACTTTCTGGCCGCGTGGCACTATGCCGACACGATATACGACGGGGACGAAACGCAGATGCGGGCGTTTGTCTCGGCGCTGTATTCCAACGTCCTCGTGATGGATTCCGGCGCGCGCGGCGCTACCACCACGTTCGTGGAAAACGGGCAGGGCGACGTCCTGATTGCCTGGGAAAACGAGGCCATCCAGTCCATGGAGGCCTACCCCGGCGAGTATGAAATCGTGACCCCCAGCGTCAGTATTCTGGCCGAACCCACCGTCGCCGTTGTGGACGAGAACGTCGACGAAAACGGGACGCGGGAGCTTGCCGGCGCCTATCTCGAATACCTCTATTCCGACGAGGCCCAGCGTCTTGTCGGCGAGTATGGCTACCGGCCCTCCGACCCGGATATTCTGGAGGAGTTCGCGGATGTGTTCGAGCTGGACATAGACCTGTGCAGCATCGACGATTTCGGCGGCTGGGATCAGGCATATGCCGATTTCTTCGTGGATGACGCTGTCTTCGACCAGATCTATAACGGCTGAGGACTGCCTATGGAACGCACGATAAAAAAGCAGCGCCGCGCCGGGGTCATCCCCGGCTTCGGCCTTACCATGGGCGTCACCGTGTCCATGCTGTCCGTCCTTATCCTCATCCCCCTGTGCTCCGTGCTGGGAAAAGCGCTGACCCTCTCCCCCGCAGAGTTCTGGGCCGTTATCACCCGCCCAAACGTCCTGAAGGCTTTCGGCACGAGCATCCTCTGCTCGCTTATCGCCGCCGTCATAAACGCCGTGTTCGGTCTGATCCTGGCATGGGTGCTGGTGCGGTACGACTTCCCCGGAAAGCGCGTCATGGACGGGCTCATCGAGCTTCCCTTTGCCCTGCCGACAGCCGTGGCGGGCATCACGCTTTCCAAAATGTATTCCACCAGAGGCGTCATCGGGAGCTTTCTGGCAAAATACGGCATCGCCGTGTCCTATACAAGGATCGGCATCACGCTGGCGCTCGTGTTCGTCGGCATCCCGTTCGTCGTCCGCGCCGTCCAGCCCGTTCTGGAGCGCCTCGATCCCCAGTATGAGGAAGCCGCGCAAATATTGGGCGCAAGCCGGGCGCGGACATTTTTCCGCGTCGTGCTGCCGGAGCTCACGCCTCCGCTTCTGACAGGCTTCGGTCTTGCCCTCGCCCGGGGCATCGGGGAATACGGGAGCGTCGTTTATATCGCCGGCAACAGCGAAAAAAACGGCACGCAGGTAGTGTCCTACATCATCATGCAGAAGCTCAATTCCGGAAACGTCGATTACGAGGGCGCCGCCGCCATCGCGCTGGTGCTGCTGGCGATTTCCTTCCTGATGCTTTTCGTGATAAACATCCTGCAGAGCCGCGCCGCACGGCGCACAGGCTGAAAGGGGGCTATTCCATGAAAGGGAAAAAACGCAGCGCTTCCAAATACATACTGATCGCCATAAGCGTCCTGTTTCTGACCGTGACGCTGATATTCCCGCTTGTCGCCGTTATCGTAAATTCCCTCAAAAACGGCTTTTCCTTTTATCTTTCCGCCATCAGCACAAAATATGTCCTGTCCGCCCTGCGGGTGACGGTCATCGCGACGATCTGCTCGCTGGCGGTGAATACGTTTTTCGGCATCATGGCGGCCTGGCTCCTGACGAAATTCACCTTCCGCGGCCAGCACACCCTCGCGACGCTCATCGACATACCCTTTTCCATCTCACCGGTCATAGCGGGTCTTGCCTTTATCATGACCTTCGGCCGCTCCGGGTGGGCCTCCCCCGCCATCGACCGGCTCAATGACCTTCTCGGCACAGATATTGCTCTGGTGTTTTCCGTCCCCGGCGTGGTGCTGGCGACCATTTTCGTCACGTTCCCGTTCGTATCGCGGGAGATCATTCCCGTGCTGAACGCCCACGGCCGCGACGAGGAAGAGGCGGCCGCTCTCATGGGCGCGGGCGGGTTCCGCATTTTCCGCAGGATAACCTTCCCGCAGATAAAATGGGCGCTTCTGTACGGCGTTATCCTGTGTACCGCCCGGGCGCTGGGCGAGTTCGGCGCGGTGTACGCCCTGTCGAAGACCCGCGGCGTGACGTTTACGCTGCCGCTGGAGATAGACGCCCTGTATATGTCCGGCGGGGCGGATTCCATCACGCAGGCTTTTGCCGTGTCCTCCATTCTGGTCATTCTGGCTTTGGTGCTTCTCGTCGCCCGCAGCGTCGTCGAGCGCGTCGCGGGCAAAAAAGGGGGCATGTGATATGTACGCGGAATTGAAAGGCGTGAACAAATCCTTCGGGGCTTTTCAGGCCTCGAAGGACATAAATTTCGGTGTCGAAAAAGGAAGTCTCGCCGCCCTGCTCGGGCCGTCCGGCAGCGGGAAGACCACCATCCTGCGTATGATAGCGGGGCTTGAGAGCCCTGACAGCGGCGAGATATGGATTAACGGCCATCTCGTAAACAACGTCCCCGGCAGCCAGCGGGGCGTGGGCTTCGTGTTCCAGAACTACGCGCTGTTCCGCTATATGACCGCGTGGGACAATATCGCGTTCGGTCTGGAGGTGCAGAAAAAAAGCAAAAGCGAGATAAAACGCCGGGTCTCGGAGCTTATCGAGCTGACCGGCCTTTCCGGCCTTGAGAAGCGTTACCCGAACCAGCTCTCCGGCGGGCAGCGCCAGCGCGTCGCCTTTGCGCGGGCGCTTGCGCCGAACCCTCAGCTCCTGCTTCTCGACGAGCCGTTTGCCGCCATTGACGCGAAGGTTCGTCAGGAGCTCCGCACATGGCTCAAGGACATGATAACCAGCCTGGGCATCACCAGCATCTTCGTGACCCACGATCAGGAGGAGGCGCTGGAGGTCGCCGACCAGATCATCGTCACAAACCTTGGACACATCGAGCAGATAGGCTCTCCCGCGGACATATACCTGCGCCCGGAGACTGCCTTTGTGACGCGTTTTGTCGGCAGCTCCCCCGTGATAGAGGGCGACTGGCACTTTACCGGCTTTGACAGGTCAGCCCCCGATTCCGCCGCCGTTATCCGTCCGGAATTTCTCGAGGCTTTCAAGCCCGACAACCCGAAATTTGCCCCGCTTTTCGATGCGTCGGAGCCCGGCGTCGTGGAGGACGTCTCCTTCCGCGGCAGCTTTTACGAGGTGCGTCTGCGCGTCGGGGAAGCCGTGGTTTTCGTCCGCCGCGCGCTGGATCGCCGTCCCGTCGAAAAGGGCGAGCCTATGCGCGTTCTGATCTACCGGCTGTACGAGCTCAGCGGCGACAGCGTCCGGCTTCTGGAAAACAAGGCGCTGGCAGGCCGGTACGTCCCGGACGACTGACAGGACGCATACCCACGGGAACCGACCGCCCTGCCGCGGCAGGACCGCGCCGGCTGGACATGCCGCAAAACGCGGCTCGCTTCCCGTTCAGGCCTTGGCCGGGGCTTCTTTGCTGAGCTGGCGGTAGGTCGCCGTGATGACGACGACAGAGATGGCGAACGTGATGATATCCGCCGCCGGGAAGGAATACAAAATGCCGTCAAGTCCGAAAAAGACGGGCAGTATGACAGGCAGGGACACGCCGAAGATGATCTCGCGGGTCAGGGAGATGAGCGTGGACTGGACGGCCTTTCCCAGCGCCTGCAAATAGATGAACGTCCCCTTGTTTACCATGGCAAGAGGCATCATGCACAGGTAAATGCGGAAGCTCTTGATGGCAAACGCGGTATAATAAGCGCTTTCGTTGGCCGCGCCGAATATGGCGATGAGCTGGCGGGGCAGAAATTCCACGATGACAAGCGCGATAACGCCGATAATGGCTTCCGCCGCGAGAAGGCTCGTAAAGAGCTTTTTGGCCCGATCCATGCGCCGCGCGCCGATGTTATACCCCGCCACGGGGATGCAGCCGGCGGCAAGACCCACCGCGATGGAAATGGCGATCTGGAAAAATTTCATGACGATGCCCAGCACCGCGAGAGGGATCTGCGCGTATTGCGTCTGGCCGAACACCTCGTCCATGGCCCCGTATCTGGTACACATGTTCTGCACCGCCGCCATGGATATGACAAGGGATATCTGCGACAAAAAGCTCGTGAGCCCAAGAGCCAAAAACCGCTTTATGACCTCGCCGTTCAAGCGGAAGCTCCCCTTTTCCAGCTTCACAGATTTCAGGTGGAACAGGTACCATACGGACAGAGCCGCCGTAAGTATCTGTCCCATGACCGTCGCCACCGCCGCGCCCATCATGCCCCAGTGGCATACGAAAATGAAAATGGGGTCAAAGATAATATTGACCACAGCGCCCAAAAGCGTACACGCCATGGCGAATTTGGGGCTCCCATCCGAACGGATGATAGGGTTGATCGCCTGTCCGAACATATAAAACGGCATACCCAGAGCGATCCAGAAAAAATATTCCCTCGCGCAGGCATACGTTTCCTCATTTACCTTTCCGCCGAACAGCGTCAGGATAGGCCCGGCGCACAGAAGATAAACCGCCGTCAGCACGACGCTGCTCACGAGGCAGAGCACGATGGCGTTGCCGATGCCGCGATGGGCGTGTTCCTTTTCGTTCGCGCCGAGGCTTATGCTCACAAAAGCGCAGCAGCCGTCGCCGATCATGACCGCAATGGCAAGCGCCACCACTGTCAGCGGGAACACCACGGTGTTGGCGGCGTTGCCCGCCGAGCCGAGGTAGTCGGCGTTGGCTATGAATATCTGGTCAACGATGTTGTAAAGCGCCGCCACCAGAAGCGATATGACGCACGGCACCGAATATTTCCGCATGAGCTTTCCTATCTTTTCCGTCTCCAAAAAAGCATTCGATCTGTCTTCCAATTTTGCTTCCTCCTGTTTCCGTATAGAAAAAACGGCACGCATACCGACCGTGCCGGCACGCGCGCCTGTTTGGATAAATTCGCATAAAAAGGCAGCGCGCGGCACACAACTGGTTTTACGCAGAAATGCCACACGCTGTATTGCAAATATGATTATACTACATTTTCCCCCTGCTGTCAAAGCAAAACAGGGGGTATTTTTTTACAGAAGCTTTATGCCCGCGGCTTCGCAGGCGGCGTATGTCACCTCGTCCCACACGCCGGACTGCACCTCGCCGATGTGGACGCAGCCCATGATGAGCATACACAGGCGGGACTGGCCGATGCCGCCGCCGATGGTAAGAGGCAGTTCCCCCGCCAGCAGCGCCTTGTGGAACGGAAACTCCCGGCGGTAGTCGCACCCGGACTCCGTGAGCTGGCGGTCAAGGCTCTTCGGATCGACGCGGATGCCCATGGAGGAAATCTCAAAGGCCCGGTCGAGGACATGGTTGCGGTATATCAGGTCGCCGTTCAGTTCCCAGTCGTCATAGTCGGGCGCGCGGCCGTCGTGACTCCTGCCGGAACGCAGCTTTTTGCCGATCTGCATAAGGAACACCGTGTCATGGCGTCTGGTTATCTCATTTTCCCTTTCGGCGGGGGTAAGCTCCGGGTACATATCCTCCAGCTCCTGCGTGGTGATGAAAAACACGTCCCGGGAAAGCTCCGTCGTTATCTTGGGAAACTCCCACCGCACCTCGTCGCAGGTCATGGCGAT
Organism: uncultured Oscillospiraceae bacterium; assembly: GCA_964516625.1. Taxonomy (GTDB): domain Bacteria; phylum Bacillota; class Clostridia; order Oscillospirales; family Oscillospiraceae; genus CAJOIG01. The sequence continues at coordinate 21,518 of CAZEXC010000007.1, forward strand.
GGCGCTGACGATGCGCCTCACCGTCTGTTCAAGGTACGCGGGCGTGCGGTCTGCGGCGCTTATGACCTTCTCCCAATCCCACTGGTCGACATAGACGGAATGGAGATTATCCAGCACGGGCTCGTCCCGGCGGATGGCGTTCATGTCGGTATAAAGGCCGTTCCCTTCGCGGAAATCGTAGGCCCGCAGAGCCCAACGCTTCCACTTGGCAAGGGAATGTACGATCTGATACTCCCCCTCCCCCGTGGCGGGCACATCGAAGCTCACCGGGCGCTCCACGCCGTTCAGGTCGTCGTTCAGACCCGTATCGGCGCGGAGAAAAAGCGGCGCGGACACACGCTTTAAATTCAGCGCCGAGCCGAGGTTTTTCTGAAAATGGGATTTCACAAATTCGATACAGCGCTGGGTGTCGTATACGTCAAGCGCCGTTTTATAGTTCTCGGGAATGGTAAGCATGCCGAATACCTCCAAACCATGTTTTCGCTTACAGGATACGCCCTTTTTCCAATCCTGTCAATGCGCGGAAAAGCCCCGGCGCTTATGTGATACCGGCGCTCTCCGTAATTTACGGTACAGGAATTTTTATTATTGCATCACATCTCGTCCACAGCGGCGCGGAGCCGGGCGAGCGCCTTTTCCACCACCGCGCGGGGACAGGCGGCGTTCATGCGCATATACCCCTCCAGCCCCGGGCAGAAAAGATACCCCGCGGTCAGGCCCAAACGCGCCTTATGTACCATGAAATCCGACAGCGCGACGTTATCCAGCCCCAGCCCGCGGCAGTCGAGCCACACCAGATATGTCGCCTGAGGCAGGTTGGGCTTTATCCGCGGGATGTATTTTTCGCAGTAGTCCCGTATGAAAAGCAGGTTGCCTTCGATATACGCCTTTACCTGCTCGAGCCACTCCTCTCCCTCGCGAAACGCCGTCTCCACCGCCGTCACGCTGAAAGCGTTGTTGCGGTGGATATCCATTTTCTTCCAGAAATCATCGAAAACCCTTTTCTTTTCCCGGTCGGGGAAGATGATCGTGGCGGCCTGTATCCCCGCCAGATTGAAGGTCTTTGTGGCGGAGGTGCAGGTGATGATGTTCCCGGCGTATTTTTCACTGGCTGCGGCGGCGTTTATGTGGCGGTTTCCGAAAAACACCAGATCCGAGTGTATCTCGTCCGATACCATCAAAACGCCCTTTTCGGCGCACAGCTCCGCGACGCGGACGATCTCCTCCCGCGTCCAGACCCGGCCCACCGGGTTGTGAGGGCTGCAAAAAATGAAAAGCCTCGACCTTTCGAGCTTTTCCGCCAGATCGTCATAGTCGATGCGCCACGCGCCGCCCTCCTCTATCAGGCGGCTGGCGTGTACAGGCCGCTCCCAGGCGTTTGCCACGTCATAGAAATCCATATACACCGGGGTCAAAAAGCACACGCCCTCGCCGGGAGCCGTGAAGTTGTACACGATGGCGCTCAGCGCCTGAACGACGCCGAGGCAGTAGCTCATGAGCTTTACGTCCGGCGTCCAGCCGTTGCGCCGCGTCTGCCAGTCGCGCACGGCCTCAAAATAGCTGTCCGGCCGGGAGGTATAGCCCCATATCCCTTCCTCCGCCCGGGCTTTCACCGCGTCGATAATGGGCCGCGCCGTCCTGAAATCCATGTCGGCGACCCACATGGGGATAACGTCGTCCGTGCCGAACACCGCTTTCCGCTCGTCATATTTGGCGGAGCGGTTTCCCCGCCGGTCAACGATCTCGTCAAAATCATATATCATACTATCCCCTCCAGCTCCTCGTCCAGCACCTCTCCCGCAGCGACGGTATTGGTAGGTCCCGTCAGGTACACGCCCGTTATTTTCCCGTCCCCGCGCGCGATGTCCACGCCCAGCGTGCCGCCCGGCATATCGGCCTCGAAGCCCTCATAGTCCGTTCTGCCCTGCATGGCAAGGATGATCGCGACGGCGGCTGTCCCCGTGCCGCAGGCATAGGTAAAGCCCTCCACGCCCCGCTCGAACGTCCGCTCATAAACATGGTTTTTGCCGGTCATCTCGTAAAACGTGACGTTCGCGCCCCTGGGGAGCGACGGATGCCAGCGGAGCTTCCGTCCGAGAGGGAGCAGCGTCTCGTCCGGCGTTTCGCGCAGGCCCGGCATATGCACCGCCGCATGGGGAAGACCCGGCTTTCCCAGTTCCACATAGCCGCAGTGATAGTCCGTCCCATCCGCCGACAGCGTGACATCCGGCCTTATGACAGAGGGGTCTGTCAGGCGTATCCGATAGCGGCGTTTGTCTATCCGCTGTCCCGTAACGCGGCCGGAGAGCGTCTCCACCGTCTGCGTCCGGCCGGCAAGACCGTTTTCATATCCATAGCGGCAGATGCACCGCGCTCCGTTACCGCACATCTCCCCCTCTGAGCCGTCGGAATTAAAAAAAATCATTCGGAAGTCCGCGGTATCGCTGGGCTCCACCGCCATGAGCCCGTCCGCCCCTATGGACATGTGCCGCCGGCAGAGCTTCCGCGCCAGAGCCGGGAGCTTTTCCCGCGGTATTTTTTCTTCTATATTATTTATGATGATAAAGTCGTTTCCCGCGCCGTTGTATTTTTGAAATCTCATAGGACGCTCCTTGCCGTCAGATATTGCCGTTAAGGCGTATTATAGCAGGATTTTCCGCGTTTGTCATCGGAAAATTGCGCAGGGAGCGCAAACCGCTTGCCCGGCGGAGCCGTCTGTGCTATCATATCGTTCAAACACATTTGGCCGCGCCGTCATAGGATATGCGGGAGGGAACGAGCCATGTCAGAAGAAAAGACCATATTCCGTCTGTCCGCCGTCAGCTTTATAGGAAACACGCTGTTGTCGGCATTCAAGCTTTACGCCGGCATCACCGGCCATTCGAGCGCCATGCTGTCCGACGCCGTACACTCGCTGTCCGACGTGCTTTCCACCGCTGTCGCCGCCGTCGGCGCCCGCCTTGCCCGCCGAGCGCCGGACAGGGATCACCCCTACGGTCACGACCGCTTCGAGTGCGTGGCCTCCATCGTCCTCGGCGTCCTTCTCATCTTTACCGGCGCAGGCATCGGCCAGCAGGCCGTGAAAAAGATCCTGGCGGGCAATTATCAGGCGCTTGCCGTGCCGTCCGCCATCGCCCTTGCGGCGGCTGCGGTGTCCATCGCCGTGAAGGAGGGCATGTACTGGTACACACGGTCCTTCGCCAAAAAAATAAAATCCTCCGCGTTCATGGCGGACGCCTGGCACCACCGTTCCGACGCGCTTTCCTCCATAGGCTCTCTCATCGGCATCGGCGGAGCCATGCTGGGCGTCCCCGTGCTGGAGCCCGTCGCCTGCGTGTGCATCTGCCTTTGCATCCTGAAGGTGGCTTACGATGTCATCCGGGACGCGCTGGCGGGCATGACGGACTCCTACGCCGGGGAGGATCTGGAAAAGGCCGTCGGCGAGCTTATCCGCGCTCAGGAGGGGGTACTTCGTCTGGATATGCTCCACACCCGCAGATTCGGGAGCAGGTTCTATATCGACGCGGAGATCGCCGTGGACGGCAGCCAGAGCCTTTACGACGCCCACCGCATTGCGGAAGAAATCCATAACACCGTCGAGCGCCGATACCCGCAGGTAAAGCATATCATGATACACGAAAACCCTCTGCCCCAGGACGGGGATCCGCCCTGCCGCGCGCACCGCACATGACCTTGCAAAATTTTGCAAAAAGCACTATAATTTTATTGGAAGGCATTGCCGTATGCTCCCGGCACGGCTTGCGCCGGGAACCATTCGCCGCCGCAGAATTTCCGCTTCAGGAGGTATGATGATGAGCCAGTTCCAGTTATCCTGCGAATCCACGGTAGATCTCCCCTATTCCTACATAAGCGGCCGTGACATATCCGTTCTGTTTTATTCCTACGCCGTTGACGGGCAGGAGTACGTCGACGATATGGGGCGCGACCCGGAGGCGCTTCCGCGGTTTTACCAGTTTCTGGCCGACGGGAAGCTTCCCTCCACGTCTCAGCTGAATGAATACCAATACATCGACTTCTTCGAGCCGCTCCTGCAAAAAGGCGATCTTCTCCATATCGCGTTCGGCTCCGGCATGACAAATTCCGTTTCCAACGCCTTTCTCGCGGCGGAACAGCTTCGGGAAAAATACCCTGACCGCAGGCTCGTCGTTATCGACTCGCTGTGCAGCTCGTCCGGCTACGGCATGCTCGTCGACGGCGCGGCGGATATGCGCGACGCAGGAAAATCTATGGAGGAGACGGAAGCCTGGGTCACGGAAAACCGCCGGAAGGTCCATCACCAGTTTTTCTCCACCGACCTGAAATATTTCCGCCGGAGCGGGCGCGTGTCCGGCGCGGCGGCTACGGTCGGCACGATACTGAACATCTGCCCCATCATGCGGCTGGACGACGCCGGGCGCATCATCGCCTACGATAAGGTACGCGGCAGAAAAAACGCTATTGCCCGCACGGTGGACACCATGGAAAAGCACGCGCAGGGCGGCGCGGCCTATGCCGGGAAATGCTTTATCTGCCACTCGAACAGCCTTGAGAACGCTCTCTTGACAAAGCAGGCCGTCGCGGAGCGGTTCCCTCATATCGACGGGGATATCCGCATTTGCGACATCGGCACCATCATCGCCGCCCACAGCGGCCCCGGTACCGTGGCCGTGTTCTTTTTCGGGGATGAGCGCACCCCCGAAGCCTGACCGTTCCCAACCACAAAATCAGCTCCCGACCGTCGGACTTTAGCCGATGGCCGGGCGCTTTTTATGTCTCGATAAAATGAAATTTATTTCCGGCAGACTGCTTTTTTACTTTTTAAACTACGTTTAAGCTACGGCCCGTATACTGGCTCCACAAACAGGAAAGGGGCGCACAGTGCTTTGAGCTATCAGGCGGTATTCAAGCGGCACGAGATAAAGTTTATGCTCACTCAGGCGCAGAAGCAGGCCGTTTTGCTTGCTATGGAGACCCATATGGCGCAGGACGAATACGGACGCTCAAGTATACGGAACGTATATCTCGACACCGACAACTTCCGGCTTATCCGCCGCTCCCTCGAAAAGCCCGCTTACAAGGAAAAGCTCCGCCTGCGGAGCTACGGCCGGCCGGATGAGGACGGCCGTGTCTTCGTGGAGCTGAAGAAAAAATACGACGGCATCGTGTATAAGCGGCGCGAGGCCATGCCCTACAGTCAGGCGATAGACCTTCTCAGCGGCGGCGAGCCGCCGGCCCGCAGTCAGATCGTCGATGAGATACGCTATTTCCTGAGCGTTTACGGCGCGCTCCGCCCGGCGATGTTCCTGTCCTACGAAAGGCAGGCGTACTACTGCCCGGACGGGAGCGACTTTCGCGTCACCTTCGACGAGAACATTCTGGCGCGGGACGAGCGCATATCCCTTCTGGACGGCGTGTGGGGCACGCCGCTTCTGCCGCCGGGCGCGACCCTCATGGAGCTGAAATCCTCCGGCGGCATCCCCCTGTGGATGGTGCGCGCCATGACGGAGGGAAAAATCCGTCAGATATCTTTTTCCAAATACGGCACGGCTTACGAAAAAATCATTTTAGGAAAGGACCGGGTTCTTCTCTATGCTTAACATCTTCCGGGGGATCTTTGATTCAAGCTTCACAAGCGTCATCTCTGTGGGGGCATTTCTGCTCTGCGTTTTCTGCTCTCTTTTGTGCGGGCTCATTCTCGCCTGGGCATATACTTATAAGAACCACTGCTCGAAAAGCTTCATCCTCGCGCTGGCGCTGCTGCCCGCCGTCGTGTGCATCGTCATTATGATGGTAAACGGGAACGTGGGCACCGGCGTGGCCGTGGCCGGGGCGTTCAGCCTCGTGCGTTTCCGCTCCGTCCCCGGAACCGCCCGGGAGATCATCGCCATTTTTCTGGCCATGGCCGCCGGTCTTATCCTCGGCATGGGATATATTGCCTACGGCTTTTTGTTCTCCCTTCTCCTCGGCGCGGTCAGTATCCTCTACGCCCGTCTGAATCTCGGCCTTTTCCGCAGAGGGGATCTGGATCGGACGCTCCGCGTCACCATCCCGGAGGATATAAATTATACCGACGTTTTCAGCGACATCTTCGCCGATCACACCAGCGCGTGTGAGCTTGTTTCCGTGAAGACCACCAACATGGGGAGCCTTTTCCGGCTGACGTATCACCTGACGCTTCTGGACGCGTCCACGGAAAAGGAAATGCTCGATAAGCTCCGCTGCCGCAACGGGAATCTGGAGGTCATGATCTCCCGTCAGGAAGCGGCCAGCACCACACTGTAAGGAGGACTGTTTCCTATGAAAAAGCTTCGTATCTTCCCGCTCATCCTCGCCCTGTCCCTTCTTCTTTCCACCGGCGCTTTCGCCGCAGCGGAGCAGGACGCCGCAGCAGCGGCCGCGACCGCTCCCGTGACGGAGGACGTCAGCCTCTCCCTTGATCCCGGCAGCATGTTCACCGACCGGGACGTCCGCGAAAGCTATGACGTGACGGGCGAGATATTCCTCTCCGACAGCGGCATCGAGAGCGATTCCGCCGCCGTCGTCGTTGACGGGAGCACCGTCACCATCACCGACGAGGGCGTGTACCGTCTGACCGGCTCGCTGTCCGACGGCATGGTCATTGTAGACGCGGACAGCGCCGACAAGGTCCAGCTCGTGCTCGACGGCGTTTCCATCGCCTGCTCCACCTCCGCCGCCATCTATGTGCGTCAGGCGGACAAGGTATTCATCACGCTGGACACAGGCACCCAAAACGAGCTTTCCAACGGCGGGAGCTTCAAGGACATCGACGAAAACAGCATCTCCGCGGTCATTTACGCCCGGGACGACTTGACCTTCAACGGCTCCGGCTCGCTGACCGTCTCCTCCCCCGCCGGGAACGGCGTGGACGCCAAGGACGATCTGGTCATTGCCGGCGGCAGCTATGACATCACCGCCGGAGAGCACGGCTTCGAGGCAAACGACAGCATCCGCATAGCGGGCGGGACGTTCCGCGTCAGCGCGGGCAAGGACGCCTTCCACGCGGAAAACAGCGACGACGCCACTCTGGGCTATATTTATATCGCCGACGGCGACTTTGATATCAGCACCGACGGCGACGGCATCAGCGCCGGAGGGGAGTGCCTTGTCGCGGGCGGCGTCTACTCCATCGTCACCGGCGGCGGCAGTGAAAACGCCGAACCCCAGACACAGGGCTTTTTCAGCCGTCTTTTCACCGCCGGGCAGACCACCGAGGCCGAAACGGACAGCGAAAGCGGCAAAGGTCTCAAGTCCGGCGCCTCCATGGTCATAGAGGACGGCATTTTCGTCATGGATACCATCGACGACGCCGTGCACTCCAACGCCGACATCTCCGTTTGCGGCGGCGAGTTCTCCCTTCAGTCCGGCGACGACGGCTTCCACGCCGACGAGACGCTCTCCGTTTCCGGCGGCGTCATCGACATTGCCTACTGCTATGAGGGGCTGGAGGGTACCATCGTGGATATCTCCGGCGGCGATATATCCGTCATCGCGCTGGACGACGGCGTAAACGCGGCCGGTGGCGCGGATGGCTCCGGGATGCAGGGTATGCGCGGCTTTACGGAGGACTTCTCCTCCGCCGCTTCCGACGCCTACATCTGCATCTCAGGCGGCACGATCGGTATCGCCAACGAGGGCGACGGCCTTGACGCCAACGGCAGCCTGTACGTCACAGGCGGCGAGGTGCTCGTTGCCGGATGCACGGGCGGCGAAAACTCCGCCATCGACTGCGACGGGCAAAGCGCCATCTCCGGCGGCATCTTCATCGGCTGCGATTGCTCCCAGATGGCACAGAATTTCGGCGCGGGTTCCACGCAGGGCGCCATCATGGTCTCCGTCGGATCCCAGCAGGCCGGCGTCGCCATCACCCTGACCGACAGCAGCGGCGCCGTGCTGGCGAGCTGCACGGCGGAAAAGGCGTTTACGAACCTCATCGTCAGCTGCCCCGGCCTGACGGTCGGCGAAGCCTATGTCCTCACCGCCGGAACGTATGAGGAGCAGATAACTCTCTCGAGCCTTGTGTACGGCGCGGGCGGCATGACCGGCGGCGCGGCCGGGGGTAAGAACCGCTGGTAACGCCCTGTCCCGTGTGCTATAATAGCCGCAGACGCGCAAGGGATGAAATCATTTGAGAAAGGACGTCTTGTATGAGACTGCTTCTGGCTGAGGACGAGCGCTCGCTCTCCCGCGCCGTCGTGACCGTTCTGGAGAAAAACCACTACTCCGTGGACGCCGTCTACGACGGGCGGGAGGCGCTGGATTACCTCCGCACGGAAAATTACGACGGCGTGATACTGGACGTTATGATGCCGAAGCTCGACGGCATCGCCGTGCTTCAGGCTCTGCGGGAAAGCGGCAATCGCACGCCGGTGCTCATTCTCTCCGCCAAGAGCGAGGTGGACGACAAGGTTCTCGGCCTCGACAGCGGAGCAAACGACTACCTGACAAAACCCTTTGCGACAAAGGAGCTTCTCGCGCGCATCCGCGCCATGACCCGCGCCGACGCCGAACAGACCGACGCGTCTCTCCGCGTGGGGAACCTCACCCTCGACTGCGCCCGTTTTTATCTGTCAAGCTCCTACGGAAGCTTTTTCCTGTCGAACAAGGAGTTTCAGATACTGGAGCGCCTTATGCGGCATCCGGGACAGCTCGTAAGCGCGGAACAGCTTTTCGAGCGCATCTGGGGTTTTGAAAGCGAGGCGGAAATAGGCGTCGTGTGGACATATATCTCCTATCTGCGGAAAAAGCTGGCCGCGCTCCATGCGAATGTGGAGATCCGGGCCCGGCGGAACGCGGGATACTCGCTGGTGATTTCCGATGATTGAAAAGCTTCGCCTGCGGTTTATTCTTCTTTCCATCGTCGGGCTTCTGATCCTGCTTCTGGTCATCATCTCGGCCAGCGGCCTTGTGAGCTTCCGGCAGCTTGCCGACGACGCGGACGCCATTATCGACTCGCTGACGGCGGATCAGGGCTTCTTTTTCGCAAAAAAAGACCACCGGGGCGACCGCGACCACATCGTCACCCCGGAGACGCCCTATGAATCCCGGTATTTCTGCGTGATTCTGACGAAAAGCGGCAACCCGTATTCCGTCCAGACGGACAACATCGTCTCCGTAACAGACACCGAGGCGGTGGCCTACGCTCAGGCCGCCGCCGCCCGCTCGTCCGCAAAGGGATTTATCGAAAATTTCCGCTACAATGTGTACGAGTCCACATACACCACCTCTGTCGTTTTCCTCGACTATACCCGAAGCATCGTCACCTTCCGTTCCTCGCTTTTGTCCACAGCGCTCCTGTCCCTTCTCGGTCTGGCGGTGGTAAGCGTTTTCATCATCGCCTTTTCCGATCGGATCGTCCGGCCCGTGGCGGAAAGCTACGACAAGCAGCGCAAATTCATCACCGCCGCCGGACACGAGATACGCACGCCTCTGACCATCATCGACGCGGACACGGAAATTTTGGAGATGGATCTGGAGGACAGCGAGTGGCTCCGCGATATTCGCACCCAGACCCGGCGTTTGGCCGGGCTTACAAACGACCTTATCCGCCTGTCCCGCATGGACGAGGGTTCGGAGCATTTTCGGATGCTGGACTTCCCCCTGTCCGACATCGTAGCGGAAACGGCGCGCTCCTTTCAGCCCGTGGCCGCCGGCCGGGGCCTGACGATGGAATGCCGGGTGGAGCCGGGGCTTAGCCTGTGCGGGGACGAGAGCGCCATCCGCCAGCTCGTCTCCATTTTTCTGGATAACGCCATAAAATACGCCGCGGACGATACCGGCGAGCCCATTCGCCTGACGCTTGAGCGTCGGGCGCAGGCCGTTTGGCTGACCGTCACGAACGCGGCCTGCCCCGTCACGCAGGAGCAGCTTCGCCAGTTTTTCGACCGCTTTTACCGCACGGAGCAGTCCCGCAATTCGGAAAAAGGCGGCTACGGTCTGGGCCTTTCCATCGCCAAGGCCATCGTGGACGCGCACAAGGGCAAAATAACCGCCTCCGCCCCTGACGAAAACCACGTCCAGATATCCGCCTGTCTCCCCATAAAGCGCTCATAGGACGCAGGAAAAGCGCTCCTATATCTCCCGTATCGCCGCCACGAGGCGAGCCATGAGGCCCGTGCGGCTAAAGGGCGTCATAAGGTAATAGCCGTCCACATACGGAGCCAGCTCCTTTGCGATGGCCGCGGAAACCGTAAGCGCTATTTCCTCTCCACGCTCGCGATCCGCGCCCTCGTAGAGGCCGATGATCTCCCGGCACACGGACACGCCCCGAACCTCCGCGTCCATGAACAGGGCGTTTTTGTGGCTCACAATGGGGAAAATGCCGCCAAGGATATAGCTTTGGGGCAGCTCCTTCCGGGCGAGGATAAGGTTATCCAGCGCCTGCTTCGACAGCACCGGCTGGGTAAAAAAGCCCGCCATGCCGTTTTTAACCTTATCCTTCGCGATATCGAGCTGGATGGAAAAATTCCGCGCGTTCACGTTCAGCGCGCCAAACACGGTGAAGGGCTCGGGAAGCTCCTGCTTCCCGAGCGAATCTATATATCCCGCCAGCTTGCGGGAGTTGAACTGGTATACGCTTTTCACCTCGTCCCGCTGGGCGGTAGGGATGGGATCGCCGGTGACGGCGAGGACGTTTCGTATCCCCTCGCCGAAAAGACCGAGGAGCAGCGCCTTTATCGCGTTCAGATTCCTGTCCCGGCAGGTCATGTGCGGTATCACGTCGAGCCCCAGCTCCCGCTTGATTTTGCAGGCCAGTATGCCCGCGTCCGCCCGGGCGCGGGCGATGGGACAGTCCGCGATGGTCATGGCGTCCACTCCCGCCGCCTGAAGCTGTCTTGCCCCCGCCACGAATTTTGACAGGCCCGCGTCCTTCGGCGGGTCAAGCTCCACGGCGATGACCTTCTTTCCCCGGCGGAGCTTGTCGGCAAACTCATTTGGCGCAGCCGCCTCCCGTTCCGGCGCGGCGGTGAAGCTCCTCGCCCGCTCCCGGCGGACAGCGCGGCCCAGTCTTTCCCTTATCAGGCGGATATGCTCCGGCGTCGTGCCGCAGCAGCCCCCGACGATGTTCGCGCCCTTTTCCGCCATATCCGCTGTCTGGGCGGCAAAATAGGCGGGCTTGGCGTCATAGCGCACCTGCCGTCCGACGACTGTCGGCGCGCCGCCGTTCGGCATGACGAGCCAGAGCCGCCCGTCGTCCGGCAGCAGCGGCATGAGCGTTTCCATGTGTCTCGGCCCGATCAGACAGTTGAAGCCCACGGCGTCGGCGTATGCAGTCTCGGCAAAAAGGTCCTTCGCGTACCGTCCCTCCAGCGTATACCCGTCCGGCTCGGCGGCAAAGGACACGGCGATAAAGGCGTCCGGCTTTTTGTCCCGGATCACGGCGGCGGCCGACGCGAGCCCCTCCGCGGAGGACTGCGTCTCAAACAGAAAATTTTCCGCGCCAAGAGACAAAAATGTCTCCGCCACATGGACATATTCTTCCTTTGCCACATCCTCCGGCACGCCGGAAATCGGGCCGATATCCGCAAACACGGCGCACCTGTCCCCCGCCGCTTCCGCGGCCAGATCCCAGCCCGCGGCGATGACCCGCTCCGTCAAAGCCCGGTCGCCGCCGAAGGCCGGAGCGTTCGCGCCGAAGGTATTCGTCTTCAGCGCGTCGCACCCGGCGGCCACATATTCCCGATGGATAGAGAGGATCTCCTCCGGCGCGCTGAGATTGGACAGCTCGCATCCCGCGCCGGCGCGCTTCGTGCGCTGGGCGAAATAGGCGCCCATGCCGCCGTCGAACAGCAGCACATGCTCCCTGCAATACTCCCTTACGTCCATATATACCGCTCCTTTCCGGCTCTCAGCCAATCACTTTTTTCGCAATCTCCGCCGACTGACGGGCGTCCCTGGCGTAAAAATCCGCGCCGATGCGCTCGGCATATTCCGGGGTCAGCACCGCGCCGCCCACCATAATCTTGCAGGGATGGCCGGTGGCGCGGATGGCCTCGATGGTTCTCTGCATGGAAATGACCGTGGTCGTCATAAGGGCCGACAGTCCCACCAGCGGCACGTCATGCTCCACGACCGCCTCCGCGACCTTGTTCACGGGCACGTCCCGGCCCAGATCTATCACCTGATAGCCGTAGTTTTCCAAAACCACCTTCACGATGTTCTTGCCGATGTCGTGGATATCCCCCTCCACGGTGGCGAGGACGATCTTTCCCTTCGATATGCTGCCCGTGCCTTTCTGCGCGATGGAGTTTCTCACCACATCGAATCCGGCGCAGGCGGCGTTTGCCGCGTTTATGAGCTGCGGCAGGAAAATGATTTGCTTTTCATACCGCTCGCCCACCGCGTCCAGCGCGGGGATGAGATGCGCGTTTACAAGCTCCATCTCGTCCATCTCCGCGAGCATACGGCGGGCAAGCCGCCCCGTTTCCTCCTGAAGGCCGCGGCCTATGGCCTCCTCTATGGTCATCTGCCCGGCCTCCGGGGCGGGCTGCTTTTCCGTCCCCCGATCCGCGAAGCGGGCGATATACGCCTCGCAGTCCCTGTCCTCCATGGTCAGCACCTTATGGCAGGCCACGGCGTCCATCATCCCCTTCTGGTTGGGGTTTATGATGGGAAAATCGAGCCCGCAGCGCATAGCCTGCGTCAAAAACGCCTGGGTCATTACCTCCCTCTCCGGCAGACCGAAAGAGATATTGCTCACGCCCAGAGCGCAGTGGACGCCGAGCTCCCGCCGCACCAGCTCCATGGCGCGGAGCGTTTCTCCGGCCTGCTCCTGCTGGGCGGACACGGTAAGGGTGAGGCAGTCGATGATGATATCGTCCCGTTCAATGCCGTACCGCTCCGCCCGGGCCACGATGCGCCGGGCGATGGCAAGGCGTTCCTCCGCCGTTTGCGGGATGCCGCCGCTGTCCATGGTAAGGCCGATCACGGCCGCGCCGTATCGCTTCACCAGCGGGAGGATGCCGTCCATGGACTTGTCGCTCCCGTTCACGGAGTTGACGATGGCCCGGCCGCAGCAGGCGCGGAGCCCCGCTTCAATGGCCGCCGGTTCGGAGGAATCTATTTGCAGCGGCAGGGACGTGACGCTCTGCACCGCCCGAACCACGCGGGTCATAAGAGCGGGCTCGTCCACGCCGGGAACGCCGACGTTCACATCAAGGATATCCGCCCCGGCGTCCGCCTGCTCGACGGCCTTTTCCATGATATAGGCCATGTCCCCGTCCTTCAGCGCCTGCTGGAAGCGCTTTTTCCCCGTGGGGTTCAGACGCTCCCCGACGACCCGGACGCCGCCGAAGCGGACGGTTTCCGCCGCGGAGCACACGCCGTTTACCGCCTCGCGGGGCAAAACGGCCGCAGGCGGAGCGCTTTCGCGCATGGCGGCAAGCCTTTCGATAAACGCCGGGGTCGTGCCGCAGCAGCCGCCCACCGCCATAACGCCGAGGGGCAGATAGTCCTCCATCTGCCGCCCAAATTCCTCCGCCGTCATCCGATATTCCCCCGTGGCCGGATCGGGCAGCCCCGCGTTGGGCTTCACGATAAGAGGCAGACGGGTATAGCGCCGGAGCTGCTCTGTCAGGGGCAGTATCTCCGCCGGGCCGAGGGAGCAGTTGATGCCGACGGCGTCCGCGCCGAGCCCTGTGAGCGTAAGCCCCATGGCGGACACGGTCGTGCCGGTGAACGTCCGCCCGCTTTCCTCAAAGCTCATGGTGACCCACACGGGCAGGGACGAATTTTCCTTCGCCGCCAGAAGCGCGGCGCGGGCGTCGTTCAAATCCGTGAACGTCTCAAAAACGATGATGTCGGCTCCCGCGCTCTCGCCCGCCATGACCATCTGGCGGTACAGGGCGTAAGCCTCGTCAAAGGACAGCGTTCCCAGCGGCTCCAAAAGCTCGCCCACCGGCCCCACGTCCAGCGCCACCCTGACGCCCCGCCCCGCCGCGGCGCGTCTGGCGATTTTTATATTGCCCGCGACGGCGTCCTCGACGGAAACGCCCGTCCCCGCGAGCTTATGGGCGTTTGCGCCGAAGGTATTGGCATACAGCACGTCGCTTCCCGCGTCCGCATACTGCCGCTGTATGCCCTCCACGATCTCCGGCTTTTCCAGCCCGAAAACCTCCGGCCTCGCCCCAAGGGGCAGACCCGCCGCCTGAAGCATGGTCCCCATGCCGCCGTCGAGCAGGATGAAATCATTTCCCTTCACAGCTTTTTCCCTCTTTCCGATAGGCGCACGTCTCAAAGCGGGCGCACGAGGCGCAGCCCCGGGGCTTTTCTTCCCTCGGCACGGGCGAAACGCCCATCACCGCCGTCACCGACTTGCACGGCACCATGAGATTGCCGCCGGTCAGCGTAATGCCCGCGGCGCGGGCGGCGTTCAGCGCGGCCAGAATATCCGCCTGCTGCTCGATCGGCATGTCCCCGTACCCCGGGGAGAACCGCCCCGTCAGATGCTCTCCCCGCGCCGCGCACTCCCGCCGGAGATCCGCCTCCAGATTGTCGCACACGTTCTCGATGGCGGCGCTGGCGCAGGCGTCCATGATGACGGCGTCCGCCATATTCTGCACCTGCGTACGCATAACGAGGCTGTCCGCCTCCGCGCCAATGGTCGCCGCCATGACAGCGGCGGCGCGGCACCCGGCAAGGTGTCCGGCGATATCCGCCCCCTGGAGCTTCAAATCCGCTTCGACCAGCGTCGTGCCCGTCAGGGAAAAGAGCCGATAGACGGCCCGCGGTCTGGCCGCGTTCGTCACCGCCTCCATGCAGCGGCGGAGCTGCGTCATGAACCCGGCGTCCAGCGGCTGTCCGCCATAGCCCAGATAGCGCAGTATTTCCTTTTCATCCAAAGCCGTCAGTCTTGGCCGGAGCATGGCCGCCGCCTCCCCTGCGTTTTACTGTACAAATCATATTATGAACGGGCGAGCCGTCAGGCGCGGAAGCGATATATCCCCGCCTCCGTGACCGCGATGTCCGCCTGCTCGTCATGCGCCTGACGCGCCACCCGGGGCAGCCGCTGGCACTCGAACGCCGCCACGACGCGCACCGCGCCGCCGCACCGGGGCAGATAGCGGTCGTAATACCCGCCGCCGCGGCCAAGCCGCCCGCCCGCCGCGTCGAACGCCACGCACGGGATAATGAGAAGCTCCAGCTCCTCCGGCGGGACAAAGACGCTCCTTTCCGGCACGGGGCTCATAATGCCGAACCGCCCTGCGGTCAGGGCGTCCCGCCCCGCCGGTACATAGGCGTCCATCTCTCCCTCCGGGCCGGTCACGGGAAACGCCACGCGCTTCCCGGCGCGCCGCGCCCAATCGTGAAAGGCGGAAAGCGCCGCCTCGTCCGGCTGGGCGATATAGGACATCACCGTCCCGGCGGCCAGAACCTCCGGAAGCGCCGCAAGACGATGGCAGACAGCCGCGCTGTATTCCGCCCGCCGCGCCGCCGAAAGGCCGCGTCTGGCGGCCAGCGCCGCCTGTCTCTGAGCCTGCTTCTCCATGAGCCGTCCCCTTTCAAAAAAACAAGCCGGGAAGCCGCCAGAGTCCCGGGAGCAAAAATCGCCGTTTCGCAGGACAAATTCAGGATAGCGCACATTTCCCATGCTGTCAACGGAGCGTTTCAATCAAAGTATAAGTAATTAATTATATCATTTCTGTATATCTCTGTAAATGTTAAATTCAAAACAAATTCCCTTTTCCCTGTATTTTCAGCGTTTTGAATAATTTCACGCATGATGATTCGTTGAACATTGCCTCTTGCAAAAAGGCGAAAGTTTTGATAAATTATTATCAGAAAGGATAAGTCCAATGGACAAAGAAGCAGCCCTATGAGACGGGGCGCGGATGCCGAAGTCGATATATCAGACCCATGATTTGAGAACAGGAAACGTCAGGGCGATCCCTCCTTTGGGATAAGAGAAAAAGATTGATGCGTTTCGAGTTTATGTTCCATCGACCGGCGGCATCACAATCTAAAGAAAGCGAGGTAACCAGGGATGCTAGATACTAAGAATTCACAGAAATGACCCTTGACCGTATGGAAAAGCCTGTAAAGAAAGGCAGCGGTCAGGGGTCATTTCTTTTTTACAGGATGGATGTGCGCCGTTTCGGCGCGTTTTTTTTTGCGCGGGAACCCGCCTGATGGGAATTGCGGCTCCGGCGCGCTTATGGTACAATGAGGAAGAAACGCTCGAACTCTGGGGAGGCTGAGGAACATGACAGACACACAGCAGAGAGCCGCGGCGAAGGGATTTGCCGCGCGGTGGACAGGACGCGGCGACGAGAAGCAGGAGACGCAAGCCTTCTGGATCGATCTTCTGTCAAACGTGCTGGGCGTGGACGAGCCCACGGCGTTTATCCGTTTCGAGGTCCCCGTCAAGCTCAGCCATACCAGCTTTATCGACGGGCTTATCCCCTCCACCCGCGTGCTGATCGAGCAGAAAGGCGCGGATATAAGTCTGGACAAGAGCCAGAAGCAGTCGGACGGCTCCATGCTGACGCCCTTCGGTCAGGCGCGGCGCTATGCCGGGTATCTGCCCCACAACGAAAACCCCCGGTGGATCGTGGTCTGCAACTTCCGGGAGTTTCGCATCCATGACATGAACCGCCCCAACGACGCGCCGGAGGTCGTTCTTCTTTCCGACCTCGAAAAGGAATACGGGCGGCTGGGCTTTCTCACCGATACCGGCGACGAGCATATCAGAAAAGAGATGGAGATCTCCATCGCGGCGGGCGACATCGTCGGCCAGCTCTACGACGCGTTCCGCAGGCAGTACGCCGAGCCGGACAGCGAGGAGACGCTGAAAAGCCTCAACAAGCTCTGCGTCCGGCTGGTGTTCTGCCTGTACGCGGAGGATGCCGGCATCTTCGGCGGGAAGGATATGTTCCACGACTATCTGGCGCTTCAGGACACAAGGCACTGCCGTCAGGCGCTGATCGACCTGTTCCATGTGCTGAACCAGACAAAGGAGCGGCGGGACAAATACCTTGACCCGGAGCTTGCCGCCTTTCCCTATGTAAACGGCGGCCTGTTCGAGGACGATATCGAGATCCCGCCGCTGACCGATGAGATCCGGGAGCTGCTGCTGACGAAGGCCAGCGCGGATTTCAACTGGTCGGAGATAAGCCCGACGATTTTCGGGGCGGTGTTCGAGAGCACCCTGAACCCGGAGACCCGGCGCCGGGGCGGGATGCACTACACCTCCATCGAGAACATCCACAAGGTCATCGACCCCCTGTTTCTGGACGAGCTGACCGCCGAGTTCCGCGCCGCCGCCGCCGAGCCTGTGGACAGGACGCGGGAGAAAAAGCTCAAGGCGTTTCAGGACAAGCTCGCCTCCCTGTCGTTTCTGGATCCCGCCTGCGGGTCGGGCAATTTCCTCACCGAGACATACCTGTCCCTCCGGCGGCTGGAAAACGACGTCCTTCGCAGCATCAGCGGGCAGATAACCATGGGGGACGTGATCGACCCCATCAAGGTCTCCATCGACCATTTCTACGGCATCGAGATAAACGACTTTGCCGTGACCGTGGCCAAGACCGCCCTGTGGATTGCGGAGAGCCAGATGATGAAGCAGACGGAGGACATCATCCACGCCGATCTGGACTTTCTGCCCCTGACCACCAACGCCTGTATCATCGAGGGCAACGCCCTGCGGATGGACTGGGAGCGCGTCGTCCCC
>CAZEXC010000008.1:0-31641 GCA_964516625.1 uncultured Oscillospiraceae bacterium
GCCTTCGGCCTGTCCACCGTGGTGTTCACGCCGGTTTCCAACTGGCTTATGAAGCTCAATATGGACGGGGCGGGCATCGTGGATTTCACGCCGGTGTTTTTGACCTTGGGCATCGTGTTCGCGGTGCTGGGTCTGGCGGCCTGCTGCTTTATCTGCCTGCCCGGGAAGGAATATCTCGACAGCCTCCATCTGCCGGAGGCCGCCGTGTCCGGCGGCGCGGTCAACGACACGCTGGGTCAGGCCATCAAAAAGCCTGCTTTCTGGGCGCTTTTTTTCTCCATCTTCTTCATAAACGGCACATGGAACCTGTGCGTTCCCCTTATTAAGGACTTGGGCATGGAGCGCGGGCTTACGGAGGCCGTGGCCATCACCTGCGTGTCCTTTACCGGCATAACGAACGCGGCGGGGCGGCTGATCATGGCGTCCCTGTCCGACAAGCTGGGCCGCTCCAACACCATGTACATCCTCTGCGGCATCACGCTTGTCGGCGCGGTCCTGCTGACCTTCATCGGCGGGGCGGGCTACTTTGCCGCCATCGCCATCGTGGCCTTTGCCTACGGCGGGCCCTCCGCTCTCAACGCCGCGCTGTGCACCGACCTGTTCGGGCCGAAAAACTCCGGCGCCAATTACGGCGTGGCCATGCTGGCGCTGGGCTTCAGCTCCATTTTCTTCAACTTTATCTCCGGCAGCGTCCTGCACGCCACGGTGGAGAACGTGACCTCTACCTTCATCATGGGCGCGGTCACGGCGGTCATCCCCGTGTTCCTTATGATGTACATAAACAGCTACCTCAAAAAGCGGGGCTGATCTTCAAAAGCTTATCCGCCTTTGCCGGGAGGCAAAGGCGGATTTTATATCAGGAGGGTTTCCCATGATAAGCCAGACCGTTATCGACGTGCGCTATCCCGACTGCGACCGCATGGGCATCGTTCACCACGCCGTTTATCCCGTGTGGTACGAGATTGCCCGCATGGATTTTTTTGCCAAAATGGGGTTTTCCTATTCCGATATGAATGCTCTCGGCATAAACCCGCCCATGGTGGATCTGCATGTGCGCTATAAGTCCGCTGTCAGCTATCCCGGCTCCGTCACCATCCGCACGCGGATAACGTCCTATGCCCCGAAAAAGCTGGAGCTTTCCTATGAGACATACTGCGGCGGCGAGCTTGTAAGCAGCGCCGTCACGTTCCATATCTGGACGGGGCCGGACATGAAGAGCCTCGACATGCAGGCATCCCTGCCGGATGTCTATCGGAAAATAGAGGCCGCGGCGGCCGAGGCGTGAAAAACAGAAGGCCGGCGCTTCCCGGCGGGAGGCGTCGGCGCGGTTTGACAGACTGACAGGCGGAAACGGATCCCGTTTCCGCCTGTATCGGCATCGTATGGGTCTTAGCGTCCGTCCGTGTCGCTGGCGAAGAAAGCCACCGCCACCGCGCCCGGGCCGACATGGGTGCCGATGCACGCGCCGATGGCGCTGATCGGCAGGCTTTCGACGCGGCCCTCCCAATGCGGGGCGCTGTCCCTGATATATTTTTGCAGCAGCGCGTCGTTCAGCCCCGTATAGCCAAGCTGGATCGGCATGGTGAAATCGACGCCGCCTGCGGCGTCGATAGAGCTTGTGAGCAGATTATGCCCCTGCTTGGAGCCCCGCGCCTTGCCGAGAAAGGCGACCTCGCCGTCATGGACGGCCACCACGGGCTTTATGCCCAGAACGCCGCCGGCAAACGCCACGGCCTTGGAGATGCGCCCGCCTTTTTTGAGATATTCGAGGGTGTCCAGCAGAGCGATGGTGCGTACCTGCGCCGCCGCGCGGGTCAGCTCTGCGGCGATGCCGGCGGCGGAAAGCCCCTCCCCGCGCAGACGGAGGGCATAGTCCACCAGCACGCGAACGCCGACGGACACGTTCAGGCTGTCCACCGCGAACGCCCGGTCGGGATAGGCTCCCGCGGCGATATAGGCGCTCTGATAGGTGCCTGAGAGCTTGGAGGAGATCGTGATGATAACGGCGTCGTCCCCGGCGTCCAGAATGGGGGCGAGGGCGCTCTGGAAATCGAAGATCGAGGCCATGCTGGTTCTGGGAAGCTCATCGCTCTCAATGAGCTTTTCATAAAATTCATGGGGCGTGATGTCCACGCCGTCAAGATATTCCGTCTGACCGAAAACGGTCCGCAGGGGGACGAGGGTGATACCGGCGGCCTCGCAGTCGGCTTTGTTCATGTCTGCGCTGGAATCAATGATAAGCTGTACGCCCATGGCCCGGAGACGTCCTTTCGTTGGTTTTCTCCATAAAATATATAATATTTTTTATATATTGTCAACGCCCGGCGTTCATGCGCCGCCGCACGCGGCTGAGATGCCTTTCAAAGTGCCCCTCCGCGATAAACTCCGCCAGAGCGTACTGCTCCAGCAGCGGCACGGAGCAGGAGTACATCCCGGCCCGCTCGTCGTACAGGGCGATGAGCGCCGGGGGCAGGATCATATAGCCCATGCGCATGGATGGCGCGAGGCTTTTTGAAAACGTGTTCATATAGATGACGCGGCCGTCCTTGTCCATGGAATAAAGGGTTTCCTGAGGATTGCCGGGCATGAAGAACTCGCTGTCAAAATCGTCCTCCACGATATAGCGGCCGGGCCGGCTCGCCCACGCCAGATATTCATAGCGCTTGGAGGCCGGCGCGGTCACGCCGGTGGGGTAGCTGTGAAAGGGCGTGACGTGCAGCACATCCGCTTCGGTTTCGGCAAGACGGCGGCTGTCGATCCCGTCGCCGGAAAGGGGCAGGCGCTCCACGGCCGCGCCGAAACCGGCGTACACCGCCTCTATCTTCTCGTAGGAGGGGTATTCCACGCCGTAGCGCCTGTCCGTCCCCAGCATACGCACGACGGCTCCGTAAAGCTGCTCCGAGCCGGAGCCAATCACGATCTGCTCCGGCTGGGCGTACATCCCCCGATAGCGCAGAAGATATGCCGCGACGGCGTTCCGAAGGCGGGCGCAGCCCTTGTTGGGCGAGCGGCCCACAAGCCGGGGGCCGTATTCGCTCATGACGCGGCGCACGGTCCTGAACCACAGGGAGTAGGGGAACAGGGACGCGTCCTCCGCCGGGAAAGGCTCGTCCTCCGACAAAAGACGCAGAGGCTCGCAGGCGCCGGCGGCGGGCGGACGCAGCCCCTCGATGGGCTGGGCGAAATATCCGCTGCGCTCCCGGGCGTATATATATCCCTCGTCCATGAGCTGGCGATAGGCGTATTCGACGGTGATCACGCTGACGTTCATCCGCTCCGCCAGCGCCCGTTTGGACGGGAGCTTTGTCCCCGGGCGGATGACGCCCTGAAGGATATCGTCCTTCATGCGCTGGTAAAGAGCATAATATTTCTTTTCCCGGCGGGAGCCGGGCAGACTGCCGTTATCCATCTGGTTATATAAAAAACTCCTTATTTGGTTATTTTCATAGTACCAAAACGGATTATACTATACCCAACCGCAAAAAGCAAAGGGGGAATTTTCCATGGCCGGTTCCAAACGATTTCAGAAGTACACGCCCCTGTGGCTGACCACCACGGCCCTGTTCATGGCGATGAACGTGGCGATGTGTTCGTTCAGCATCCCGGTGCCGGGGGGACATCTGTACCTGTGCGACATCGTTATCTGTATCGCCGCCATTCTGCTCGACCCGGTCGGGGCGTTCATCGCCGGAGGCGTGGGGGCGTTTCTGGGAGACTTTTTTTTCTATCCCGCGCCTATGTTCGTATCTCTGGCGACCCACGGGCTTCAGGCCATAGCCATCTCTGTATGCGTGCGCCGTCTGCCCGTGAAAAAGCCGGTCACGGCCGCGATCGCAGGCGTGTCCCTCGGCGTGGTCATCATGGTCGTGGGCTACACGCTGGGCCGGGCGTACGTCTATGCCACGCCGGAGTATGCCATCATAAAGCTCCCGTATGAGATTTTGCAGGCCGTGATCGGCGCGGTGGCGGGCGTGCTCCTGTGCTACAACGGGCACCTCAAGGATATTTTTGAAAAGAAGATCCTAAGACAATAACAGGGCAGCAGACGGGGAACGCCCGGATAGAGCCGTCGGCCTGAAAATCAAAAGGGAGCAGGCGCTCTGGCGCCTGCTCCCTGATTTTTGCTTTTTTTGCGGCGCGCTTTGCGATCCGCTGTGATTTATGCGTCCGCCTTTTGGTTCAGCGCGGGATCCTGGCCGGACACCAGCTTTGCGCGCTTCTGGACGTTTTCGGTCTGGAGCGTGTCGAGGGCGATGGCGAACAGCAGGACGATGCCGAGGGCGACCTTCTGCCAATAGGAGTTGACGTTCAGGAAGTTCATGCCGGAGTTCAGCACGCTGATGATGAGGACGCCGACGACCATGTTGGACATTTTTCCGCCGCCGCCGCCCATTTTGACGCCGCCGAGCATGGCGCCCGCCATGACGGTAAATTCCGCGCCCACGCCCATGGAGTTGGTCATGGAGCCGACACGGCCGATGTTCACATACTGGGCGATGCCGAAGAACACACCGGCCAGCGCGAAGATGATAATGCGCATCTTTGCCACGGAGACGCCGGACAGGGCCACGGCGTCCGGGTTGGAGCCCATGGCGTAGATGTTGCGGCCCAGATAGGTCTTATTGAGGATAAACGACCCGGCCAGCACGCAAAGCACCATCACAAGGATGCAGGATTTCAGGTTGACGCCGGTGACGTTGATGCCGACGAGCTTCAGAAGGTTCGTGCCGCCTATCGCGATGAGCCCGTCGGATATGCCGTTGTAGGTTTTGGACATGCCGCCGGTCAGAAGATAGGTCGCGCCGTTCAGGATATATTGGGTGGCCAGAGTAATGATGAACGGGAACACCTTCAGCCGGGCGTACACCGCGCCGTTAAAGGCGGACAGGAGCGTTGCCAGCAGCACGCCGCATATAAGCGCCACGAAGAAATTCGTGGAGCCGTCCAGCAGCGCCATGACGACGCCCACGGTGGACAGCAGGTAGCCTGTGCTCAGATCCATGCCGCCGCCGAGCATGATGAAGGTGATGCCGACGCCGGTGATGATAAGGTAGGCGTTCTGACTGAGAATGTTCAGCAGATTTGCCAGCGTGATGAAGCTCCGCTGCGTCTGCCACTTGCAGAGGATCTGAAAACCAATCAGCAGCACGATGAGCACGATGAGCATCATCTGGTCTTTCAAAAAGCCTGAGATCTTATTTTTCTTCATAAAGTTAGGCCCCCATTTCTTCTATGTCACGAACCGTGGTCGACGCCATATCCAGAATACGCTCCTGAGAAAATTCCTCCCGGGTAAGCTCGCCGGCCAGACACTTCTCGCCGAACACGACGATGCGGTCGGACATGCCCAGAAGCTCCTCCATGTCGGACGTCACCATGATGATGCACTTGCCGTCCTCCACAAGGTTGTTCATGAGCTCGTATATCTCGTATTTCGCGCCCACGTCTATGCCGCGTGTCGGCTCATCGAAAATGAGGATGTCGGACTCGGTGGCCAGAGCCTTCCCGACGACGACCTTCTGCTGGTTGCCGCCGGAGAGCGTCATGACCTTCGTCTTATCGAGGTTCGGCGCTTTGATACGCATGGATTGGCCGTAATAGTCCGCTATCTCTTTTTCCTTTTTGCGGTCAACGACGCCGAGGTGGGATATCTTTCGGACTACGTTGTATACAAGGTTCCAGGAGATTGTCTCGCCCAAAAAGCAGCCCTCCCGCTTGCGGTCCTCGGGTATCATGCACACGCCGTATTTGTGCATGGCCTCTCGGGGGGATTTGATGTCGGCGGGCTTGCCGTTGACGAGGATCTCGCCCCACTGCTTCTTCTCCGCGCCGTAGATGACCTTCATGATTTCCGTGCGTCCCGCGCCGACAAGACCCGCGACGCCCAGGATCTCGCCCTTGCGGGCCTGGAAAGATATATTTTTGACGCCGTTCCCGGTGATGTTTTTCACCTCCAGCGCCACCTCGCCGATCGTCGCGTTCCGGGGCGGGAAGGTCTGGGTCATTTCCCGGCCCACCATGTTGCGGATAAGCTCGGCCCGGTTTGTTTCCTTTGTAATGAGCGTGGTGATGTACTGCCCGTCCCGGAGAACCGATACGCGGTCGGATATCTCGAATATCTCGTCGAGCCGGTGGGATATGAATATCATGCACACGCCCTGCTCGCGCAGACGGTTTATGATGCGGAACAGGATATCCACCTCCGCCAGAGACAGCGGAGCCGTCGGTTCGTCAAGGATAAGTATGCGCGCGTTTTTCGACACGGCCTTCGCGATCTCCACGATCTGCATATGGCCGGGGGTCAGATCCCGCACCAGAGTCGACGGGTCGATATCGACGCCGAAATCCTCGAATATCTCCGCGGCCTTTTCGTTCATGGCCCGCTGGTTTACCAGACGGCCCATCCTGTTGCCGTAGCAGACGTTTTCCGCTGCGGACAGAACGTCTATGAGGTTGAACTCCTGATAGATGCACTCGATGCCGTGGTGGTGCGCCAGCGCCGGGGTCATGGAATTGTACGTCTCGCCGTCCACGGTGATGGTTCCGCCGTCCGGCGCATGGGCGCCTGTGATGACCTTTATGAAGGTGGATTTGCCCGCGCCGTTTTCCCCCACGATGGCGTGTACCTCGCCGGGATAAAAGTCCATGGAGACCTTATCCAGCGCCACGACGCCGGGGAATATCTTCCGAATGTCCCGCAGGGACAGGATGGGTTTCTTTTCTTCCAAAATCAATGCCTCCTCGTGAAAGCGGAGTTAAAAAAGACGGTCATGCCGATATGTACGGATTTTATAAAGAGGGCGGCGCGGGGCATCCCGGCGCCGCCCTTCCCGTTCGGCTAAGACCGCGATCAGCCGTTCATGCCGGTGTAGGTCGTCACTTTGTAATCAATGGCGGGGTTGGTCTCGCCGTTGACCCATGAGAAGTCAAAGCCATAGATGTTGGTGGCGATGATCTGGTCGTAGTAGGTGCCGCCGATATAGCCGCCGCCGCTGGCCAGATCGCTCCAGGTGGCAAGGCTGTCGTTTTCGTCGATGCCGCAGGCGTACAGCAGGGCGTCGGCCAGATGGTAGCCGGTGCAGAGATAACCGGCCATCTCCTCGCCGTTGCGGGTCGTGTCGCCATAGGTGGCGTAGCCCTTGATCGCGCTGGAGGACGGATTCTCAAGGACGCCGTTGTAGATATCAAGGAACGTGGTATCCTCGGCGTAGCAGGACATGACGCAGAAGTCAGCCAGATCAAGGCCGTTATCCTCGGCGTACTGGGCGATATAAGCCGCCGTGCCCATGGCCTCCTCCGGCTCATAGCACACGAAGATGCGGCAGTTGGGGTTCGCGGCCAGTACCTGACTGGCGTTGCTGTAGGCGGTGTCATAGGCGCTGTCGCCATAGGCAGTGGTCTCGGCCACCTGAACAAGGATGTCGGAGGCGGCTACGGTGCCGACCATGGCGTTGGAGCGGTAAATGCCGTCGGTGATGTCGGTGTATACGTCAAGGGAGACTTCATACTGGCCGTCGTCGTTGGTGGGGACGTTGCCGCCCTCGGCTACGCGCTGCTGCACCCAGTCCTCGGCGCCCAGAACAGCCTCCATGCCGGTGATCTCATAGGCGGTGTAGACCGCGCCGCAGATCTCGTAATCGTCGGGCACGGCGCCAAGATAGACGACAGCGATACCGGCGTCTATGGCCTCCTCGATGGAGTCCTTGAGAAGGCTCACGTCCATGGCCGCGACCATCAGAGCGCCGACGTTGCCGGCGGCGATGGCGTCCTCAACAAAGTTCACCTGATTGGAGGGGGTGCCCTCGGCGTCCTTCTTCACATAGGTGAAGCCGGCGTTCTGCATGATCTCGCCCATGGCGTCATTGATCATGACAAGACCCTCCGCGCCCGTAGTCGGCAGGATGGACCAGACCTCTTTCTGGCCGTTCCAGGTGAAGTCGATGTCCTCTGCGGCGGCTTCCTCCTCCGGCGCTTCCTCGGCTTCCTCGGCCTCGGCAGCATCGCCCGCGGTCAGCTCGTCAAGCTGAGCCTGCATGTTCTGGACGATGGAGAGGATCTCGTCGACCTTGTCGGAGTCGACGCTGCTGCTGCACGCGCACAGGGACAGGCACATCAGCGCGGCGAGCACTAGAGCAATTACTTTTTTCATCTTGTTACTTTCATCCTTTCTTAAACCAAGTATTTTAACAGGTTCATCCCCGATTATAATGACCGGCTTGACAAATGTCAAGCAAATTCCCGGAAAACCGGCGGCTTAACAATAATTTTACAATTTGTTTATCTGAATTTCTCCCGGAAAATTTTCTCGGGAAACAGGGTATACCATTTGTAAATATCCACAAAAAAACGGCAAAAGGGGAAGCGGCGTCCGTGCAAAATGCGAATTTGAAAGTTCCCACTTCAAAAATTTCATTTTCGCCCTTGAAATTTCGGCGCGGCAAGGCTATAATAGGCTCGATATGAATTTAATAGGTTCAGAAAATTCAAACACGGAGGATAAGAAAAATGAAAAAGCTGCTTTCCCTTCTGCTGGCGCTGTGCATGGTCTTTGCCCTGTGCGCCTGCTCCAGCTCCGACAGCGCCGCTGACGACACGGCTGCGGCTGAGGACACTGCCGATACCGCCGGCACCGAGGACGCTGCCGAGGCCGAGGAGGCCGCCGACACGACTGAGGCCGCTGCCGCCAGCCTGACCATGGGCACCGGCGGCGAGTCCGGCACCTACTACGCCTACGGCGGCGTGCTGAGCACCTATATCGGTCAGGAAACCGACATCAGCATAAACGTCGTCTCCACCGGCGGCTCCGCTGCCGACATCGAGGGCATCGACCTTGGCGACTACGACCTGGGCACCGTCCAGTCCGACGTTATGACCTATGCCTACAACGGCACCAACACCTATGAGGAGACCGGCGCTATCAGCAGCTTCAGCGTTCTGGCCGCCCTGTACGCCGAGACAGTGCAGATCGTCACCCTTGATCCGGAGATCTCCTCTGTGGCCGATCTGGCCGGCAAGAGCGTCTGCATCGGCGACGTCGGCTCCGGCACCTACTTCAACACCATCGACGTTCTGGCCGCTTACGGCATGACGCTGGACGACATCACCCCCATCTACCAGTCCTTCGCCGATTCCACGGAGAGCCTGAAGGACGGCAAGATCGACGCCGCCTTCCTGTGCGCCGGCGCGCCCACCACCGCCGTGGTCGATCTGGCCGCCACCAACACGGTCTATCTGGTGTCCATTGATGACGAGCATATGCAGACGCTGCTCGACAGCTGCCCCTGGTACGCTTCCCTGACGCTGCCCGCCGGAACCTACGCGGGCTTTGACGAGGACTGCACCACCATCACCGTGAAGGCCACGCTGATCGCCCGCGCCGACCTTGACGAGGACGTGGCTTACGAGATCGTCTCTACCATCTTCGACAACCCCGACGCCATCACCGAGCTGCACGCCAAGGGCGCGGAGCTGGATCCCGAGTTCGCGACAGACGGCATCGCCGTGCCCTTTAACGCCGGCGCCGCCCGTTATTTCGCCGAGCAGGGCATCACGGTCGAGGTAGCCGGGTAATACAGGTAAAAAACCCGACCGGGGAGGAGTGCCGCGCCTGCGGCACTCCCCCGTCTGCTTTTCTCTGGATATGGCAGAGACGGCTATGGACGTCATAACGGTCTCTATGATACCCAGGCCATTGCAATAGGAGGGATACATTCTTGGCGCTGTTCAACAGGAAAAAAGAAGCTGTAAAGTCCCCGACGCCGGAGCCGCAGGTCCCGCCGCAGGACAGCGCGGCGGAGGATGACGCGTCCTTCGACGCCGCCGCCGTAGACGAGGTCATGAAAAAATATGACCGCGAGTCGAACACCCGCGTCTGGGAGGGCTGGCAGAAATATGTGGTCTACGGGCTTATGGCGGCCGTCTCCCTGCTCGTCATCTATGTGACGCTGTTTGCCACATGGCTCGATTTGGTGCGCTATCCGTCTTTCCTCGGCTGTATGCTGATTGTCGGCTACCTTATCTATCCGGCCAAAAAGGGCGTGCAG
Source organism: uncultured Oscillospiraceae bacterium (assembly GCA_964516625.1). GTDB lineage: Bacteria > Bacillota > Clostridia > Oscillospirales > Oscillospiraceae > CAJOIG01. The sequence goes on from CAZEXC010000008.1 coordinate 10,044, forward strand.
CGGGTAAACCACATGCCGTGGTACGACTGGGTCATCATGCTTCTGGGCGCGGCGGTGTTTTTCTACATCGCCTTTAACGCGAAGGATCTGACCGTGCGCGTCATCAGCTACCGCAAGCTGACGACGCTGGAGGTCATCGGCGGCATCGTTGCCGTGCTGGCCGTGGCGGAGCTGTGCCGCCGCAGCGTCGGCTTCCCCATCCTCTGCGTGGCGGGCGTGTTTGTTCTGTACGCGCTGTACTATTTCTGCTTTACGAAAGGGCAGGGGCTTCTTGTCGCCATACAGCAGCTTTCCTACCGGCTCACCTTTACCACAACGGGTATGCTCACGACGCCGGTGCAGGTGTGCGCCAAGTTCATTGTGGTGTTCATCATTTTCGGCGCGTTTCTCGAGCGCACCGGCATTTCCGAGTTTTTCATAAGCCTTGCCAACTGCGCCGTCGGCAAATATTCCGGCGGCCCGGCGAAGGTGGCGGTCATTTCGTCGGCCCTGTGCGGCATGGTGTCCGGCTCCTCCGTCGGCAACACCGTCACCACCGGCTCCGTCACCATCCCCATGATGAAGAAGACCGGCTACAAGCCGGAGTTTGCCGGGGCGGTGGAGGCCGCGGCTTCTACCGGCGGGCAGATCATGCCTCCCATCATGGGCGCGGCGGCCTTCCTCATGGCGGAATATGTGGGCGTTCCGTATTCCAACATCATCGTCCGCGCCATATTGCCCGCCGTGCTGTATTTCACGGGCATATTCATCGTCGTCCATCTGGAGGCCAAGCGCCTCGGTCTCAAGGGGACCGACCCGGCCATGCTGCCGCGCTTCAGGGAGCTTGCCAAGGGGCTGTATCTTTTACTGCCGCTGGTCATTCTCGTGTATCTCGTAGGCAGCGGGAGCCGCACCATGGCATTTTCCGCCGCTATCTCCATTGCCTTCGCGGTCGCGGTCAGCAACGCGAAGGGGTCGCCCGTCGTGACGTTTATCGGCTGTCTTGCGCTGCTGGCCTTTCTGTTCGTGCCTATGCCTCAGACCGTGAACCTTATCCTGCTGCTGGCGGGCATCGCTTGCTTTGTTTTCTGTATGCTGCGAAAGGGCGCGCACATGACGCCGGCGGTGTTTTTCGACGCGCTGGCAAACGGCACGAAAAGCAGCATCTCCGTGGCGGCGGCCTGCGCCATGGCCGGTATCATCGCCGGCTGCATCACCATGACCGGCCTTGCCTCCCGGATCATCGCCGCCATCGTCGCCATCTCCGGCGGCTATAAGTTCGTGGCGCTGTTTTTCACCATGCTGTGCTGCATCGTGCTGGGTATGGGCGTGCCGACGACGGCAAACTACTGCATCATGGCCTCCACCTGCGCGCCGATCCTTATCCAGATCGGCATCCCGCAGATGGCCGCCCACTTCTTCGTGTTCTACTTCGGCATCGTGGCGGATATCACCCCGCCGGTGGCGCTGGCGGCCTACGCCGGCTCCGCGATTGCCAAGGCCCCGCCGATGAAAACGGCCTTTAACGCCACAAAGCTTGCCATTGCCGCCTTTGTGGTGCCGTACATATTTGCTCTCAATCCCGCCATGCTCCTCATTGACACCACCGTGGCGGAGGTCATTCAGGTCGTCATCACCTCCGTCGTGGGCATCATGGCGCTTGGCATAGGCGTCGAGGGCTATGTAAAGGGCGAGCTCATGTGGCCGCTGCGTATTGTGGCTGTGGCGGCGGGTCTGCTGCTGCTCGTGCCCGGGACGTGGAGCGACATCGTTGGCATCGTCGTGGTGGCCGGTATCTATGCGTTCCAGTCCTTTTATCACCGCCGCGGCGCCGCAGCGTCCTGAGGGCGAGACTCCCTCCGGCATATATCCCTTAATACCGTGAAAAGAGGTTTTCTTTGTCGCACAACCAGTTGATGAAACAGAAAATATACGAATCGGTGGCCGCGGTGCTTCCCATCGCGGTCATCGTGCTTGCCGTCAGCATCACCGCAGCCCCGCTTTCCGCGGGGACGCTGGTGCTGTTTTTGTTTGGCGCGGCCATGGTGATACTGGGTATGGGATTTTTCACCATGGGCGCGGATATGGCCATGATCCCCATGGGCGAGGGCATCGGCGCGCAGATAAACAGAGCCCGGCATATCCCCGCGCCGCTTCTCGTGTGCTTTGTGCTGGGCGTTTTGATTACGCTGGCGGAGCCGGATCTGCAGGTGCTGGCCGAACAGCTTCCCGGCGTGCCGAATATGGTTTTGATGGTCACGGTGGCGGCGGGCGTAGGTCTTTTCCTGCTGCTGGCCGAGCTGCGTATGCTCCTGAAGATACCGCTTTCCTATATTCTGGTGTTTTTCTACGTCGCGGCGTTCGCGCTGACGGCGCTCGCGCAGAACGATTTCATCCCCGTGTCCTTTGACGCCGGAGGCGTGACCACGGGTCCCATCACGGTGCCGTTTATCATGGCGATGGGCGTAGGCATGGCCTCCGTCCGCGGCGACAAGAACTCCCGGAGCGACAACTTCGGCCTTATCTCCCTGTGCAGCATCGGGCCGATACTGACGGTGCTCCTGCTGGGGATATTCTACCGGCCGGAGAGCGCCGCCTATACAATATCGTCGCCGGGCGCTATCGAGACGACGCGCCAGGCGGCGGCGGCATTTGCCGCGGCTCTCCCGTCCTATGGCCGGGAGGTGGCGGTATCGCTTCTTCCCATTGCGGCGATGTTTTTGGTATACGAGCTTATCTACCGCCGGTTCCGCGGTCTGCAGCTTTTGAAAATCGGCGCGGGCTTTGCCTATACCTATGTGGGGCTCGTGCTGTTTCTGACAGGCGTGAACGTGGGCTTTATGCCTGCCGGACAGCTCATCGGCGCGGCGCTGGCCGAGGGGGAGCATGCGTGGCTGCTCGTGCCTATCGGTATGCTTATCGGCTATTTCATCGTCAAGGCCGAGCCCGCCGTCAGCGTGCTGACCCGTCAGGTGGAGGACGTCACGAACGGCTCCGTCAGCCGCCGTTCTCTCCAGACGAGCCTGTCTGTCGGCATCGCCCTGTCGGCGGGCATATCCATGCTGCGGATTCTTACGGGCATATCCATACTGTGGTTCCTCATACCGGGCTATGCCATCGCTCTGGTCATGACGTTTTTCGTGCCGCAGATATTTACCGGCATCGCCTTTGACTCCGGCGGCGTGGCCAGCGGCCCCATGACGACGACGTTTCTCCTGCCGCTGGCCATGGGCGCGTGTCAGGCCTACGGCGGGAATGTGATGACGGACGCCTTCGGCGTGGTGGCCATGGTGGCGATGATGCCGCTCGTCACCATCCAGACGCTGGGGCTCGTGGGGAACCTGCGGCGCCGCCGGGAGCGCCGCCGCTGGCGGCAGCCGCTCGAACAGTTCGAGGACTGCATCGTCTATTTTGAATGACAGGAGCGCGTTATCATGCCGGGAAATGACAGGCCGGAAGCGGCAAAGCTCGTCGTGACCGTCGCGGATCGGGGACAGGGCCGCGCGGTGACGCAGCTATACGACAAAAACCATGTGAAATGGCACTACCAGAGCGCGGGCGAGGGCACGGCCTCGTCGGAGCTTCTGGATGTGCTGGGCTTCGGCGGCGCGGAGCGGGACATTGTTTTCAGTCTCGGCGCGCGAAGCGCTGTGGATCGCCTCATGCGGCTTTTGCAGGAGGACGCTCTGGACGGCGCGCGCATTCAGGGCATCGTCTTTGACATGCCTCTGAGCGGGCTTAACAACATCGCAGCCGCGCTGCTGTCCATGGATGCGGCGAACGTGGCGGGAAACGGAGGGACGGAAATGGACGGAGCCGATAAACACACGCTTATTTTCATAACGGTCAATCAGGGCCACACGGAGGAGGTGATGAACACCGCCCGCGCCGCAGGCGCGCGGGGCGGCACCATCCTCCGCGCCCGATTTACCGGGGCGGAGAAGAGCGAGCAGTTTTTCGGCATCACCGTTCAGGCGCAGAAGGAGATGATCCTCGTCGTCGCGCAGGCGGAGACGAGAAACGCCATCATGGAGACGGTGAACAAAAAGCACGGTCTGAAGACCGAGGCGGAGGCAATCATTTTCTCTGTGGAGCTTGACCATGTGGTGCGGCTCGGATAAGCCGCGCAAAAAATAGGGCTCCCGCAGACGCGGGGCCCCGGTCGGCCTGACACGATGAAAAGCGCCGATGAAAACAAGAATCCCTTGAAGGACTGAACAGCGCCCTGCCGTACGGCAGGGCGCTGCGGTGCTTTATTATATAGTATTGGCGCTGCGGCTCAGCGGTTCTGGCCGCACATGCCGAGGTGACTGGTGACAGCGGTGTAATCGGCTTTGATCCCTTCGATCCAGGCGTCATAATCGTCGCCGCTGAGATAGCTTCTGGCGATGGACTGGGCGTAGGTCTCGTCCGATACGCCGACGAAATAGACCAGATGCGCGCCGGTGTAGCTGCTGCCCTCGTTCGTGACGATGGTGGTATCGCCGGCCTTGCGCGCGGCGTCGAATATCCAGTCGTTGATGGAATCGACCATCTGACCCTGATAGACGTCCTCATACAGGCCGCCGGTGGTGTTGGAGCCGGTGTCCTCGGAGTAGGTGTTGGCAAGCTCCGCGAAGCTGTCCTCCGTCGCGTCGCCGGACTGCCACTCGTCGTAGATATCCTCCGCCTGCGTGACGGCCTGCTCGAGATCTTCCTCGGAATACTCGCCGTCCCCGTCCTCGTCCACGGCGTTTATGAGTATGTGACGGAAGCTCACAAGGTCATAATCGTTCGTGTTGCGCTCGACGAACAGCAGCACATAGGTGGAGGCGTAGTCGGTGTCCGCATCCTCGATGATGACGGTGGAATCGCCGGGCTCGCGGCCCGCGTCAAGCAGCCACTCGGAAAACGAGTCCGAAAGCTGATTGCCGGCATAGGTAAGGGAGGTGGCCGAAGCGCCGTCGTAATTGTCATTCAGGTAGTCGGTGAACTCCTCCTCCGTGAAGCCCTCTATATCGCCGGCGATGGCATCCGCGTCAACGCTGTCGTCGGAAACGATGTAGTAGGCGTAGGTGATCATATCGTATTCGTCGGCGTGCTCGCCGTAGTATTCGTCAAGCTCGGAATCGGTATATTCGTAGGCGTCCACAAGGGAATCGGCATAGGCATCCGCCAGCGTGACGCGGTACATCTCCTGCTCCAGAAGCGCCATGTTGACGCCCTTGCCGTAGTTGAGGTTAAGGAACTGCTGGAGGCTGGAATAGCCGTTTTCCGACCAGTATGTCTGGATCTCCTCAAGCTCCTCCTCGTATTCGTCCGTATCCTCGTCGGAAAGCTCGAAGCCGTCGGCTTCGGCCATCTCGTTGAGGATCTGGATCTCGGTCATATCGTCGATAGCCTCGTCGATGAAGTAGTCGTGCCAGCTGTAGCCCTCGGAATATTCCTGCTCGTCGAGATCCGCGCTGGTGTCGAAGGCGTTGCCCATGAGAACATCTATATAGTTATTGCTGTAATAACTGGAATAGGCGGAGGAATAGTAGAAGTTCATCTGCGCCACGGTGTAGTCCTCGCCGTTTATGGTGACGGCGGTCATATGGCGGCTGGGCCAGGCGGAGTTATAGATAAAAATAAAAGCGAAAAGCAGCACCACCACAACGCCGATGATGCTGTACTGGATGCGCGTTTTGCGCCTTTCGGCGGCTTCCTTTTCGGCGGCCAGGGTACGCTTGTCCTTGCCGGCCTCGGCAAGCTGCCTGCGGATGATTTTGTTCTTTGATGCACTCATGTGTAAACACGCCCTTCGGTTTATTTCAAAGTCAGCTTTGCTATTATATTACAATATTGCGGCCGTTTCAAGTTTTTTCCGAGCTATATGAAAAATGTTTATTTGTCCCGGCGTTTCGGCATGATGTTGAAAAAACGCCGCGTTTCCTATATAATAGGGAATATAAAAAGGGCGATCCCCCGCCCGGAAGGTGGCAGTTATGGCAATTACGGAGACCGATAAAAACATGAATATGCGTCTGGCCGTGCTCATCGACGCGGACAACGCCCCCCGCGACTGTCTGCAGGGCATCATGGAGGAGGTCGCCATTTACGGCACGCCCAACATAAAACACGCCTACGGCGACTGGTCGAGCCGCAATCTGGCCGGATGGAAGCAGACGCTGCTGGATAATTCCGTCACGCCGGTGCAGCAGTTTGCCTATACGAGAGGCAAAAATTCCACGGACTCGGCCATGATCATCGACGCCATGGATATCCTTTATGCCGGCAATACGGACGGATTCGTCCTCGTGTCCTCCGACAGCGATTTCACAGGCCTTGCCCGCCGTCTGCGGGAGGACGGGCTTTTCGTCATCGGCATCGGCGAGCAGAAAACGCCCAGCCCCCTCATCGCCGCCTGCAATAAGTTTATCTACATCGAGGTCATCCGCTCGCGGATGCAGAAGACCGTCCAGAAAACGCAGCAGAAGACCGCCGCGCAGACCAAAAAGCCGAGCGCGGCGAAAAAGACGGCAGAACCCGCCAAAAAGCAGGACGCGGCAAAGAAAGCGGCGGAGCCGGAGCCGGCCAAAGCGGCGTCCGGCGGCGACGATCGCCGCATCCCCGAAGGCGTCGTGTGGCTCATCGCCGATTCCATCCTCGATCTGGCGGACACCGGCGACAACGATTACGTATCCCTCGGCGCGGTGGGCCAGCTCATCCAGAAAAAACGCCCGGACTTTGACACCCGGAGCTACGGCTATTCAAAGCTCTCCGGCATGGTCAAGGCCATCGACCGCTTTGAGGTGGTGGAGCGGGAGGACAAGTCCGACCCCCGCTCGAAGATCGTTTATATCCGGGATCTGGAAATGTAAGGCCGGAGGTCACGACAGCGTCACAAGACCCTGCTCATAGAGCTTCTGGACGCTCATGAGGATGCCGAGCTTTGCGTGGTGCCACGTCAGTCCGCCCTGAAAATAGACGGCGTACGGCTCCCGTATGGGCCCGTCGGCGGACAGCTCGATGGACGAGCCCTGCACGAACGCGCCCGCCGCCATAATGACCTCCGAATCGTAGCCGGGCATGGCCCAGGGAACGGGGGTGACATAGCTGTCCACCGGCGCGGCGGACTGGATGCCGAGGCAGAAAGCTTTCATCCGCTCCGGCGAGCCGAGCTCGACGGCCTGAACAATATCATGGCGCGGCTGCTTCCCGTCCGGCACGCAGCGAAAGCCCAGCCGCTCATATACGTTCGCGGCGAATATCGCGCCCTTGAGCGCGCCCGCCGTCACGTTCGGGGCCAGAAAAAACCCCTGATACATGGCCGGGAGCTGGCCGAGATTCGCGCCTACCTCCTGACCGAGGCCGGGCGCGGACAGGCGGTAGGCGCAGTTCGCGACGCATTCCGCCGTGCCGCAGATATACCCCCCGGTGGAGGCAAGACCTCCGCCGGGGTTTTTGATAAGAGAGCCCACGGTCATGTCCGCCCCGACGTCGGAGGGCTCCCCGGCCTCCACGAACTCGCCGTAGCAATTATCCACCATGCAGAGCATATCCGGCTTTACAGACTTGCAGAAAGCGATAAGCTCGCCTATCTGCGCCACCGAGAAGGACGGGCGCAGGGCGTAGCCTCTGGAGCGCTGGATGGCGGCGAGCTTCGTTTTGCCGTTTATGGCCGCGCGTATGCCGTCATAGTCGAACGTCCCGTCGGGCAGAAGCTCCACCTGCCGGTAGCTCACGCCGTATTCCTTAAGGGAGCAGCGGGACGGGCGGATGCCGATGACCTCCTCCAGCGTGTCATACGGCGCCCCGGCGGGGCAGAGAAGCTCGTCCCCCGGCCGGAGATTGGCGGACAGCGCCACGGCCAGCGCGTGGGTGCCGCAGGTTATCTGCGGCCGGACGAGGGCGGCTTCCGTGTGGAAGCAGGAGGCGTAGACCTTCTCCAGCGTGTCCCGCCCGCCGTCGTCGTAACCGTAGCCGGTGCTCCGGGCAAAGCAGGCGGCGGAGACCCGGTTTTCGCGCATGGCCTGCAAAACCTTTGCCTGATTGTATTCCGCCGTTCCGTCGATGGCGTCGAACCGTCCCCGCAGGGAGGAAAGGACGTCCTGCCCCAGAGCGTATACCTCCGGGCTGACGCCCATTTTTTTGTATAGTTCCGTCAGTTCCATTTTCTGCCTCCCCTTTTGCCGACCATACAAACTTATCACCCGGCGGCGGGACTGTCAAGACCGCGGGCGCAGAGAAAACGCGCCGCCGGGCCGAAGCCCGCAGCGCGGAGAGAGGATGCTTTATGTCCCTTTGTATTTTCTGCGCGTGGCCTCGCCGCCGCGAAGGTGGCGTTCGGCCTTGTTCCGCTCCAAAACGGCCCGCGCCTGCGTATAAAGCGGATGATCCACATACCGCAGCCGTTCCGAAAGATCCTTATGTACGGTGGATTTGGAAACGCCAAAACGTCTGGCGGCGTCGCGAACGGTGGCATTGTTTTCGACTATATACAGCGCCAGATCCCGCGCGCGCTCCTCGATATCCTCACGCACTCATACCACTCCCGTCAGCTTACTTGGTAGAGTGTATGCGTCCCGGGACGGCGTTTATGACCGGCAGCCGGCTCTTGAAAAGAGCCGGCTGCCGCCGATGGGTTCGATTTGCGCCGCCCGGATCGCCGGACGGCAGCTTTGGCCTCGGGCAAAGCCCGCTGTATATTACTCGCTTATCTCGCCGGAGGCCTCGCCGGTAGGCTCGCCCGAAGCGCCGTCGGCCGCCTCGTCCACATACGCCTCGTCATATGTGCCCGCGCCGCCCGCGGCGACAAATTCGTCCCATGTGGAGGCGTTATAGGCGTCGTCGCTGAAGAATTTGGCCCAGGGGTCGACGGCTGTATCCAGATCGTCCCAGCCGGAAAGGGCGTTGATCTCCTCGATGATGGCGTTGGCGATATCATCGGTGGGGGTGATGGAGGGGACGATGCTCACAAGCCATGCCTGATAGTCCTCCCAAGTGACGTCGCCGCCCGGGACGGCCGCATCCGGGGCGGCCGCTTCCGCAGCGTCAGCTTCCGCGGCGGCCTCGTCCGCGCCGTCCGCCGCGGAATCGCCGCCGCAGCCGGACAGAAGCCCCAGCGCCAAAACGGCCAGAAGAAGAACAGAGATGATTTTTTTCATTTTTTTGCTCCTTTTTCAAAGTATGTCTTACTATGCCTTATGTCTGCATTTTAACACAAAAATGTTAAGACAGCGTTAAAAAGAAAAAATTTTTACGCTTCATCCGGCACGCCCGGCACGCCGAAAAAGGCGCGGAGCTGCCCGGCCAGCGCCTCGGCCATGGCGTTTTCGTTCCGGCGGAGCCAGACGCATACGATCTCGTCCTGCGCGCCGAGAGCGTGCCCGATCAGGCCGGGGATCTTGGACAGATAATTGAACCGGCTGCCGCCCAGCGTGGCGCAGCGGCCAAACTCCATTTTCGCGTGCATGGAAGGGACGTTCGGCAAACGGATCGTCTCCGCCGGGGAAAGACGGATGCCCGTCATCTCCCGGGCGCCGGAGACGCGAAGCTCCACGCCGCTCCATTCCCAGGCCGACACCATGAGAAGCGGCAGCCCCCAGCAGTCCTCCCGGGCGGGGCCGGGCGGAATATCGTCGGGGGTGTAGAGCATCACATCCTCCATCGCCACGACGCGGCTGGCGTAGTCCGCCCCCTGAGGCCGCTGGCCGCCGGAGAAAATGGCGCAGTCGATCTTCCCGTTTTCCAGCGCCTTCAAGAGGATGCGGTTGGGGAATATGCTCATGGACACCTTGCAGTTCGGATACGCGATCCGAAAGGCGCTGACGCCGCGCATAAATTCGCCGGACGCGTCTATCCACTCGGAAACGCCGATGGACAGCTCCGCCTGCAGGCGCTTGAGGTGCAGCCGAATATCGTCGAGCATGAAATTCATCTGGCGGCGCAGGCCGGAAAACAGCGAGAAAAGCAGCCGGCCGCCCTCCGTCAGCGTCAGGCGCGGGCCGTTGCGGTCGAAAAGGCGCACGCCAAGCTCGTTCTCCAGCGCGATGACCTGCTTGGACACCGCCTGCGGGGACAGGTACATATCCGCGGCAGCGGACGTAAAGCTGAGACGGGAGGCGGACATGAGAAAGCACCGTATCTGGTTTGAGTTCATCAGGGTTCCCTCCGATGGCGGAGGAACGTCTCGAAAAGAGGCGTCCACGCGATGGCGTTTTTATGGGCGCGCACGAATACAAGCGGGACGGACGTGCCCAGCGGATAGAAGTGCAGATCGCCCCGGCGCAGGGCGTGGCTCGTCTGCGGGCAGATGGTATAGCACGGGCCGCACAGAAGCTCCGAGTATGTGGAGGGCACGTTCGGCATGATTTCCAGATGCTCCGGGTATACCCCCAGATCCGCGCAAAGATAATCGATAAATTTACGGACGTCCGTATCGTCCGGGCTGCCGAAATGCGCCGCGAGCTGCTTCATGGGCGTCAGCTCCGCCGGGGTGGGGCTCTCGCCGGCAAAGACCCGCTGCGTGCCCGCCGCCGCATAGAGAGGCAGGGACATGAACGGTTCCGACACGGTGATGCCGGACATGTTGTGGGTAAAATACTCCGGCAGGATCGCAAGATCCAGCGTATTGTCCAGCAGGGAGGTCTTGATCTCGTCCGCCGAGCCCTCGCGGAAGTCCAGCGTGCAGGCGGGATACTGCTCGGAAAAGGCGCGGATGCCGTCCGCCGCCTCCGGGGGGCAGCCTGTCCAGTCGCACCAGCCGAGGCGCAGGATGTTCGCTTCATCGCCCATCAGACGGCGGGCGGCTGCCGCGGCCAGCGTGACCTGCCGGTCGCCGTCAACGCACCAGTTATAAAAGAGCCGGCCCTCCCACGTCAGCTCCACGGCGCGGCCATTGCGGTCGAGCAGAGAAAAGCCCAGCTCCTCCTCCAGACTCTGGACGTTCCGGCTCACGGCCTGCTGGGTGCTGATCAGCTCCTGCGCGCTGATGGTGAAGCTCCCCGTGCGGGCCACGGACAGAAAACAGGCGATGCTCGTGTCGTTCATTTGCGTCCCTCCGATATTCTCCGAAAAGATCCGACGCCGTCATTATAAGAGAAACGGAAGAAGAAAGCAATAAAAAATCGTGTTTTGAGTTTATGATTTAGTTGTTTTACAATTTTAGCGGCAGATGTTATAATTATCTGAGGTTTGTTAAAAAGACCACAACTTTATGTATGGCGAAAGGATGAATGAAATGAAGAAACTTGCTCGAGCCCTGGCGCTGGCGCTTTGCCTTGCCCTGTGCCTGACCATGCTGGCCGGCTGCGGCGGCGGCGACAGCAGCGCGGCGGACGACACGGCAGCCGCTGTGCCCGACGCCGACGTCCCCGCGGGGGATACGGACGACTACAAGGTGTTCAACTATGGCACGGACGCCAACTCCACCACCTTCGACCCGGCCTCCGACCTGCAGACGAACTCCGGCAACTTCCTTGTGCATGCCGTGGGCGAGACGCTGTGGACCTGTGATGCCGACGGCAACGTAACGCTGAAGCTGGCCGAAAGCTATGAGTACAACGAGGAGGCGCTGACCGTCACCCTGAAGCAGGGCGTCCAGTTCTCCAACGGCGACGAGCTGACTGCCGCCGATGTGCTCTTTACCTTCCAGCATGTGGCGTCCCAGTCCCGTACCGCGGCCATGTACGCCTGCCTGGACATCGACAATGCCGAGATGACGGACGAATACACCCTGAGCGTGCCGCTGTTTTATTATGACGCGGCCCTTATCGACCTTCTTGGCAACGCGTCCTGCCTGATCATGGACGAGGCTGTCGCCGGCGGCGACGATTACGCATTCGACTGGCTGATCGGCACCGGCCCCTATATGCTTCAGGGCGACGGCGTTACGGATACCTCCGGCTGGGAGGAATCCGTGAAGTACACGCTGGTGCGCAACCCCTATTACTGGGGCGAGGCTCCCTATTATGACGAGCTCGACGTATACTTCTACTCTCAGGAATCTACCCGTTACGCGGATCTGCAGGCCGGGAACCTCGACGCGGCCTATCTGACCGAGGCGACCTATATCAATAACCTCAGCAGCGGCGCGGTGCCCGGCGCTTCCCTTGTCAGCGCGCGGGAAAACGCGGTCACGTTCATTGAGATGTCCCTTGCGCTGGGCGGCGCGTCCGACGAGCCGGAGACGGCATCGGCCTTCGCCGACATCAACGTTCGCAAGGCGCTGGCCCACTGCCTGGATATCCCCACCATCGTGGAGAGCCTGGGCGAGGGCGTGTATGAAGTGGCCTCCTGCCTCGTGGGCGACGGAAGCTGGGTCTATGAGGATCTGGGCGTGTATGAATACGACCCCGAACTGGCCGCGCAGTATCTGGCCGAGGCCGGCTATTCGGTAGACAACCCCCTGACCATCGAGGTCTATGCCGAGGGAACGGCCTGGACGTCCGCTTTCTTTGAAGCGGCGCAGGATTATGCCGCCAAGATCGGCATCAACCTTGACCTGACCGGCGTGGCCGACTTTGCCACCATCCTGCCGAACCTCCTGAGCAACACGGTGCCTATGTCCATGGGGCAGGCGTCCAACGGCTCCGGCAACGATCCGGCAAACCTTCTGCAGCAGTTCGGCCCCAGCTCCGACAACTCCATGCTCCGCGTGCGCGACGAGGATCTGGCGGCGCTGTTCAGCGAGGGCTCCACGCTGACCGACCATGACGCCCGTCTGGCCATCTATCAGCAGTTCATGGAAGCTATCTATGAAAACTACTATGTGATCCCCGTCTGCGTCAGCACGAAGAACTTCGGCGTGCAGGATGCGCACACCAGCTTCGCGGCGGCCATCGACACGACCAATCAGGTCGACCCCACGCTCCTGACCGACTAAAAACGCGCGTCAGAGCTGACCTACACCAAAAAGCAGAGCGGCGGCAGAGGTTCTGCTGCCGCTCTGTCCTGAATCCTTCCCCTGCTCAAAGGAGGAAAAGCCTGATGGCAAAATATATTCTGCGGAGACTTCTGCTGATTATCCCGGTGCTGCTGGGCGCCATCATCGTGGTGTTCACGATAAACTATTTCAGTACCACGGATCCGGCTATGGTCAAGCTGGGTCTGAGCGCCAGCGACCCGGTGAAGCTTGCGGCCATGCGGGAGAGCATGGGCCTGAACCGGCCCTATATCGTGCAGCTCGGCGACTATATCTGGAACCTGCTGCACGGCGATCTGGGCGACTCCTATGTTTATTCCAAAACCGTCTGGGAGCTTCTGGCGGGGCGTATCCCGAACACCCTCAAGCTCGGCATCGGCGCTATGGTGGTGGCGATCGTGGTAGGCATCCCGCTGGGCATTCTGGCGGCGCTGCACCAGAACACGGCCATCGACTACATTACCACGGCCTTTGCGGTCATTATGAACGCCATGCCCGGCTTTCTGGTGGCGGTCATCCTCATGCTCGTGTTTTCCCTGAAGCTGGGCTGGTTCCCGGTGTCCGGCGCGGACAGCGTTAAAAGCTTTGTGCTGCCGATCATCGCGGCGGGCGTCGGGCCCATTACGCAAAACGCCCGAATGACACGATCGTCGGTTCTGGAGGTCATTCGGCAGGACTACGTCCGCACGGCCCGGGCCAAGGGCATTTCGGAGAGGGTCATTACGACGAAGCATGTGCTGAAAAACTCCCTTATCCCCATCCTTACGATGGTCGGCACGGGTCTCGGCACATGTCTGGCCGGCTCCATCCTTGTGGAAATGATTTTCAATATCCCCGGCATGGGGATGCTGATAAACAGCTCCATCATGTCGAAGGACTTTATCACGGTACAGGGCTGCGTGGTCGTGTGCGCCATCGTGGTGGCGCTGGCAAATCTGCTGACGGACGTCGCCTACGCCGCCGTCGATCCGCGCATCAAGGCGCAGTATACGGCCGGCAGCAAAAAAAAGACAAAGAAAGAAAAAGCGGCTCCCGCTGCGGCAAAGGGGTGACGGAGACATGACGGCGACAGAAAAAAAGGCGCCCGCATCTGCGGAGGAGCTGCCCGTGCGCCTGAAAAAACGCAGCTACTGGGGGGAGGTCTGGCACCGGCTCCGGAAAAATCCGATGGCCATGATATGCCTTGCGTTTCTGGCCATCCTGCTGCTTGGCATCATATTTGCCACGGCGCTGAGCCCCTATGACTACACGGCCACCGACCTGACGGCCCGCTTCCAGACGCCGTCTGCGGAGCACTGGATGGGAACCGACGACTATGGCCGCGACCTGCTGACCCGCCTGCTCGTGGGCGGCCGGTATTCGCTTCTCATCGCCATTCTGTCCGTGGCCATCGGCATCGTGCTCGGCATGATCATCGGCGCGCTGTGCGGCTTTTTCGGGAAATATATCGACTCCGTCCTCATGCGTATCATGGACGTGATCATGTCCATCCCGGGCATGATGCTCGCCATATGCGTCTCCGTGGCGCTCGGCTCCGGCGTTTTCAACACGGCGCTGGCGCTGGCCGTCGGGACGATCCCGATGATCGCCCGGCAGCTGCGTTCGTCCACGATGCTCATAAACGGGCAGGAATATATCGAGGCGTCCCGCTCCTTCGGCGAGTCGAATTTCAAAATCATCATGACGCATATCATACCGAACACCCTCGCGCCCATCATCGTGCAGACCTCGCTGTATATCGGCGGCGCCATCATGGGCATCGCGGGGCTGAGCTTCCTTGGCCTGGGCGTCCAGCCGCCCACGCCGGAATGGGGCAATATCCTCAATAACGGGCTGGACTACATCTACGATTTTTCCACCCGCTGGCATGTCATCGTGTTCCCGGCGCTGTTCATCGTTCTGGCGGAGCTTGCCTTTAACCTCTTGGGCGACGGGCTGCGCGACGCGATGGATCCGCGCATGCGTCAGTGAGGAGGGTAAGACATGAGCCTGCTTGAAATCAAAGACCTGACGATCCACTTCCAGACGGAGGACGGGGACGTACAGGCCGTAAACGGCATAAGCCTCTCCGTGGAGGAGGGGAAGACCCTCGGCCTCGTGGGAGAGACAGGCGCGGGAAAGACCACTACCGCGCTGGGTATCCTGCGTCTGGTGCCGGAGCCGGGCAAGATCCTCTCCGGCTCCATCCTGTACAAGGACAGGGACATCCTCACTCTCAGCAGCAAAGAGGTGCAGGAGCTGCGCGGCAATGAGATATCCATGATCTTTCAGGATCCCATGACGGCGCTGAACCCGGTAATGACCGTGGGCGACCAGATCGCGGAGGTCATCCTGAGCCACCAGAGCTGCACCAAGGCCGAGGCCCAGCAGCGTATGCTGGCAATGCTCGACAAGGTCGGCATCAGCGACGACCGCGCGGGCGATTACCCTCATCAGTTCTCCGGCGGCATGAAGCAGCGCATCATCATTGCCATCGCGCTGGCCTGCAATCCGAAGCTGCTGCTGGCCGACGAGCCCACCACCGCGCTGGACGTGACCATCCAGGCGCAGGTCATGCGTATGGTAAACGAGCTCAAGCGCGAGTTCGGCACGTCCATGCTGCTTATCACCCATGATCTGGGGATCGTAGCGGAAAGCTGCGACGCCGTGGCCATCATGTACGCCGGTGAGATCGTGGAATACGGCTCGCTGGAGGACATCTTTGACCGGCCCGAGCACCCCTATACCCGGGGACTGTTCGGCTCCATCCCGCGGCTGGACATCGACACCGCGCGGCTGCGCCCCATTCGGGGCCTGATGCCCGATCCCATCAATCTGCCGTCCGGCTGCCCGTTCCATCCCCGCTGCCCCTATGCGACGCAGGAATGCGGGGAACAGAAGCCCGCCCACAGGGAGATCACGGCGGGACATCTTGTCAAGTGCCTGTACTGCGGGCAGCTTGACCGCGAGGAGGTGCTGGCATGACGCCTGTCATCGAGGTCGAACATCTCTGCAAATATTTCAAGACGCCCCGGGGCCTGCTGCACGCGGTGGAGGACATCTCCTTCTCCGTGGAGGAGAAGACCACCCTCGGCGTCGTCGGCGAGTCCGGGTGCGGCAAGTCCACGCTGGGCCGCACGGTCATGGGACTGCACGACGCCACCGCCGGTACGATCCGCTTTGAGGGCCGGGACGTGACGCAGCCCTCAAGGGCGCAGAAAAAGGCCATGCACAAGAATATCCAGATGATTTTTCAGGATCCCTATTCCTCGCTGGATCCCCGCATGTGCGTGTCCGACCTGATCGCCGAGCCGATGAAGGCCATGCGGCTGTATGATAAAAAGGAGCGGGAGCTCCGGGTGGCGGAGCTGATGGACACGGTAGGCCTTTCGCGCCGGTTCGCCTTTTCCTATCCGCACGAGCTGGACGGCGGACGCCGCCAGCGCATCGGCATCGCCCGGGCGCTGAGCGTTGACCCGAAATTCATCGTGTGCGACGAGCCGGTGTCGGCTCTCGACGTATCCATTCAGGCCCAGATCCTGAACCTTTTGCAGGATTTGCAGGATCAGCGCGGCCTGACGTATATGTTCATCACGCACAACCTCTCCGTCGTCAAGCACATCTCCCACCACATTCTTGTGATGTATCTCGGCTGCGCGGTGGAAAAGTGCCCGTCGAGGGAGCTGTTCCAGCGGCCGCTGCACCCCTATACCAAGGGACTGCTGTCCGCGATCCCCGTGCCGTCCATCCATGTCAAGCGCGAGGAAATCATCATGGCGGGCGAGGTCACGTCCCCCATCAATCCCAAGCCCGGCTGCCGCTTTGCCAGCCGCTGCCCCTATGCCGTGCAGGCGTGCCACGAGAGCCTGCCCGCCGTGGAGGAGGTCTTGCCCGGCCACTATGCGGCCTGCCACCGCGTCCGGGAGATAAACGGCCTTTCATGAAAATCAGGGACTGGTACTTTCAGGGCTGGGAGCGCCGCGCCAACGACGCGGGCAAGACCGAATTTGTCTATACGGGAGAGTATTACAGCTTCCCCGACGGCGCTGTCCCGGCCCGGCGCGCGGCCCTGTGCTCTCTGGCGGCGCTGCTGGCGCTGTATCTTCTGCTGGCGCTGCAGCCCTCTCCGGGCGGGATGTGGCATTTTGCGGCTATCCCGCAGCTTCTGGAGATCATTCCCCTTATCTATCTGGTGATGGGCGCGGTGTGCCTGATAAAGGCAAAGCAGCCCATGACCTTTCGGGACTATTACGCATCCTGGCGGCGCATGGGAACGGCGGCGTGGTGGAGCGTCGGCTTTACCGGCCTGATGGCGGCGGTGGAGGTCGCGTATTTCTTCGCTGCCGACAGCCTGCGGCTGTGGAGCGAGATAGCGTACCTGCTGGGCGGGCTTGCCTGCGCTGCGCTGAGCGCTTGGCTTGCCGCGTATATCAAAAAACATCCCTGCGTTCCGTCCGTCCGGCGGACGGAAAAGGAGTAAGACCCTATGTATAAACATCTGTCTGCGCCGCTGAAGATTGGCGGCATCACGGTAAAAAACCGTATGTTCTCGGCCCCGACGTCCCTTGCGGAGCTGGGTCCGGAGGAGCATTATTCCAGAGAAAACATCGAATATTACAAGCTGCGCGCGCTGGGCGGCGCGGCGGTGGTGCCGGTGGGCGACGTCATCGTCGATCTTGACACGGGCCGCAGCCATCCCCAGCAGGTAGGCATCAATGACCCGTCCGCCGCGCCGTATCTGGCGGCCATGGCGGACGCCATCCACGCCGGGGGCGCTATGGCGGAGGTGGAGCTTGACCACGGCGGCGCGCTGTGCGCGCCGGAGTTCATCGGCGGGAAAAACGCCTTTGGTCCCTCGGGCTACGTTGACCCATGGGGCGATACGGTGGAGCCGATGACGGAGGAGCAGATATACTGGGCGGCGGACAAATACGCCGAGGGCGCGAAAACCGCCAAGGAGCTGGGCTTTGATATGGTCATGCTCCACGGCGGCCACGGCTGGCTCATCCACCAGTTCATAAGCCCCGTCACGAACCGCCGCACGGACAAATGGGGCGGCAGTCTGGAAAACCGAATGCGCTTCTGCCTGCTCGTCATCGACAAGGTGAGGGCGGCGGTGGGCCGGCAGTTCCCCATCGACATACGCATCTCCGGCACGGAGTATATAGACGGGGGCTACGATTTGGCCGAGGGCGTGGAGATAGCGAAGATGCTGGACGGAAAGGTGGATCTCATCCACGTCTCCGCCGGTACGCAGCAGGAGGATTTCTCCGCCGTGCTCATGCACCCGGGCGCGTTCCAGCAGGATATGCACAACGGCTATCTGGCGGCGGAAATCAAAAAGCATGTGAAGACCCCGGTGGTCACGGTGGGCGCGTTCAATATGCCGGACGACATGGAAAAATTTCTCGCCGACACCGGCGTGGACGCCATCGCCATGGGGCGGGCCCTCATTGCCGACCCGTTCCTGCCCCGCAAGGTCATCGAGGGAAAGCCCGGGGACATCACGCCCTGCATCCGCTGTACGGAGTGCCAGTCGGGCATGATGAAAAACCGCGTCATGCGCTGCACGGTCAATCCCTATATCGGCCGGGAGTGCGAGGTGTTCCACCCGCAGCCCACCTATGTTCACAAGAGGATACTCATCGCCGGAGGCGGCCCGGGCGGTATGCAGGCGGCGCTGGAGGGAACGAAGCGCGGGCACGAGGTCATCCTGTGCGAGGCGTCCGACAGGCTGGGCGCGCTGCGCTTTGCGGATAATGATACATGGTTCAAGCGTCCCATGCGCCGCTACCGCGACAGCCAGATCGCAAAGGTCATGTCCTGCGGCGCGGAGATTCGGCTGAACACCCGCGTGACGAAAGAGGTCGTCGAGGAGGTGAAGCCCGACGTGCTCATCTGCGCCGTGGGAAGCGAACCCTTTGCCGTGCCTGTGCCCGGCTGCGACGGGCCGAACGTCGTGTTCGGCGCGTATCTGAGGGACGACACGCCGCTGGGGGAAAGGCTCGTGGTGATCGGCGGGGGCTTCATCGGCTGCGAAGAGGCGGTCGATCTGGCGAAAAAGGGTCACGACGTGACCATCCTCGAGATGATAGACGAGCTTGCCGTCAACTGCGGGCGGATGCACCGCATCGCGCTGCTGCACGAGATCGAGACGAGCCCGCGCATCCATGAGGCCATGGGAATGCGCTGCACCAGGATAACGGAGGACGGCGTCTATGCCGCGGACAGGGACGGGAAAGAGCTGTTTTATCCCTGCGACAACGTGATCATGGCCTCCGGCATGAGGGCAAGGACGGCGGAGGCGGACGCCCTGCGGGGCCTTGCAAAGGAATTTTACGTGATCGGCGACGCGAACAGGGCCGCCAAGATCATGAACGCCACGCGGGACGCGTACGACGCGGTCGCGGCGCTGAGCTATATGTGAAGCAAGGAGGAGATGACCATATGTATACCACAGAGCAGCTCACCCGGCGCTGGGAGGATCAGCGCGCTGTCAAAAACCTCATGGGGAAGTACGCAAACTGTGTGCTGCTGAACCGGGAGCAGGATATATACGGCCTGTTCTGGTCGCGGCGGGAGGATGTGTCGCTCATGTTCAACGACGGCGCCTATGCGGGCGCGGCGGATGTCGCGGCCTATTACGCCGCCTGCCATGACCGCAACGCCCTTGTGGCAAAGCTCATGCAAAAGCGCTTTCCCGCCGAGCTGGCGGATAAGAGCGACGAGGAGATTTACGGCGTCGGCCCGTTTAAGGTGAAGCCCATGGCCTGCCCCGTCATCGAGGTGGCGGGCGACGGAGAGACAGCCAAGGGACTGTGGTTCTGTCAGGGAGCCTACAACGATGTGGAGACCTGCGGCCCCGCAGCCAGATGGACGTGGGGGTATTTTGCCGCCGATTTCGTGCGGGAGGACGGCGTCTGGAAAATATGGCACCTGCAATACCTGAACGACGTAGACTGCATCTGCGGCCAGAGCTGGGCGGGAGAGCAGATCCCGTACCCCGCGCTCGCGGAGTTCGCGCCGCTGGGGGATTTTTCTTATCCCGCCTATACGGTGAAAAAGCAGTTCAGACCGCTGTACGCCGCCGACAGGCCCGTGACGCCCTGCCCGGAGATACCCAGGCCGTATAACGCCTTTGCCGAGACCTTCAGCTATGGCGTGGGAAAGGAGAGCTGAGCCATGAGCATACGGACATTTACCGACGATGAGCTGATCCGCCGCGTCTGGGACGTGGAGGATATCAAGAAGCTTGCCAATAAGCGCGTATATTATCAGGCGAACGAGTGGCGGGATCGGGAGCTCGACGAGCTGTGGACGGCAGCCCGGGCGGATACGGCGTCCTTCGGCTCCAACACCGGCTATTATGTGGGGCTGGACTCCATCCGCCGGTGGTATACCGCCGGGGATCGCTCGAAGGGCTGCCTGACCCATCATCCCATCTCCACCGGCCTCGTGGAGCTGGCGGGGGACGGCGAAACGGCCAAGGGCCTGTGGTACTGCATCGGGCAGGAGACCGTCCCCGGCAAGGCCATGTGGATCGCGGGGAAGGTCGCCATAGACTTTGTGCGGGAGGACGGCACCTGGCGGATATGGCACGTCGTGGAGGCAAACGACCTGACGGGCGAGGCGGGACAGGACTATTCCGCCGGTTCGCCCTACTGGGAGCCGGAGAGCGACCCTGTGGCGCTGGCCTTCGGCACGCCGGACGTGGCTGTGCTGACCCACGACCCCAACTTCAACTGGTGGGACGATTACCCCTCCGCGCCGGAGCCGTACGAGACGTGGAGCGACGATATAAGCTACGGCCCGGAGGGCTTCAAGCCCCCGAAAAACAAGGGCTTCAATATTAAGGAAGGGGGAAACTGGAGATGAGCGGTATATCGCTGCACCAGCGCATCCAAAACGCCGCCGCGAGCCAGGAGGTGGAAAACGTCAAGGCGCGTCACACCTATTACCATGGCCGCGCCGACGCCACCGGCGAATGGGACAACATCTGGTCCCGTTCCGACGACTGCTCATGGGCGCACGCCTTCGGGCGGATGCGGGGCTTCGATCAGGTGTGGTACGGCTCTGTGGCCCAATATGACCAGATGAGCATGGAGAACTGGCTGGAGATGTTCAGGAAATATCCCGAGGTCACGGGCAAGGATCCCCGCCCCCTGATGGAGGCGAGCGTACACACGCTCGTCACCGACGTCATCGAGGTGGCGGCGGACGGGAAATCCGCCCGCGGCAGCTTCATCACGCCGGGCGTTATCCACTCCCGGCTCACGCCGGAGGGAAAGAAATACTGCAACGTGCTCTGGGAGCGCTACGGCTCCGATTTCGTGTGCGAGGACGGCAAATGGCTGTATCTGCACGAGCATGTATGCCCGGACATCCCGGGAAAGCTCGACATGGGGAACTGGGCCCACGACGAATACGCCCGCATCACCGACCCGAACCCCGCCGAGGCCATGCCTCCCACGCTGGGCGATCCGCCGCCTGTGACGGACCCCGGCCCGCTGCACCAGCCGTACTCCGTGCTCAAGCCGCCGCAGAACACCGTTCCCTGGCCGGAGCCGTACCAGACGCTGGATAACGACAATACCTATACGCCGTTCGTGGAAAGGAAAAAACCTTAAACCATAAATATACGGAAAACAGGAAGGAGAAAGCAATGAAGCTCAAAAAAATCCTATCAGTCCTGCTGGCGGTCTGCCTTGCGCTCGGATCGGGCGGCGCGGCCTTTGCCAGCGGAGAGGCCAGCGG
>CAZEXC010000008.1:31741-36294 GCA_964516625.1 uncultured Oscillospiraceae bacterium
AGCTCCGGGGGCACCGGCGCGCCCAGCGTGGACTATCAGAGCTGGCAGGTCCTGTCGGACAACGCCGGTATCGTCATCGAGGACGGGAACGTGACCGTGGCCGATGACGCGGACGAGCTGATCGAGGGAACCGTCACCGCCACGGAGATATCCGGCACGTACATGTATTATTCGGAAATCGGGCCGTGGAACAAGACGGAGACGCTTGCCGACGGCGGCGCGGCCGGACAGAGCGGCATCGTTATCAACAACCGGGCGGGCTCCGCCGCGGCGGACGATGTCATCACCATCGGCGGCAGCGAGCTTCTCTACTCCGTGGAGAGCGACTATTCCGAGATCGCGGATCGTCAGTTCAACACCGTCGTCATCCTTGACAACGACGACAAGGACGAGGAAAACCCGCTTGGCGCGGACAGCGGCGGCACGTTCGACATGATCGAGGATATCGACAACTCCAACTGCACCTTCCCCGGCGTGGGCGTGTATGTGGCGGCCAGCAAGCTGTACATCGAAAACGCGCTGATAGCGACCACCGGCACGCACCGCCCGGCGCTTTACACCGCGTCGGACGACGACGCCAACGGCGAGGCGGATCAGCAGGCGGCGGTCGTGGTGAAAAATTCCGTGCTCATAGGCTGGGGCTCCGAGGGCGAGGGCTCGTCCGCGCCCACCTTCACGGGCATGTACGGCTCCGCCAGACCGACGCTTTTGAACTCCGACAGCGACATCTATTTCTATAATTCCGGCGTCTACTGCAGCGACTGGGGCGCGTATTCCCTCGATCAGGCCAGCGGCAGCAGCGTCTACATCGTGAACACCAGCTCGCTCAATACCGTGGGCGGCTATGGCGTGTACGCCCTAGGCGCGGACAATGTGGTGTGGATGTACGGCGCGAAGACCGTCTCCGCCCAGTACGGCATCATCCTGTGCGCGCAGGGCTCCATCTATATGGACAACGCGGCCGCCGCGGCGGACGAGCACGAGCTTGTCACCACCGTGGGGGCGGATCAGGAGGAGAACGTATTCACGTCCGACGCTATGGCGGAGTATGACGGCACGATTGCCCGGAGCGATTACATCACCGAAAACGGCGACTGCTTCGTGTCCGGCTCGGTGAACGCGGTATCCTTCACGGCGGATATGTCCGGCCAGAATCTGGACAGCCACCTTGTTTCCAACGGGACATACTTCTCCACGCTGGACGAGGATGTGGCCGACGGGGACGGCGGTCTGCTCACGAACGTGATGGACTATAACGCCCTGTCCTATCTGGTCGATTACAGCGTCATCACAAACGGCGCGCCGTATTTCTTCTTCAAATACATCGACGGCTCCGCCCTCTGCTATCGCAGCATCAACAACGAGACCGTGCTGACCGGCGGCGATATCCGCTCCCGCACCGGCGTGATCATCCAGTCCGTTCTGGGCTATGACACGTCCGCCGGCGGCATCGACGTGGCCGACGGCGACGAGTACGCGGGGCTTGACATCACGCTGGCCGACATGACGCTCACCGGCGATATCCGCCACGAGGACTATCAGCGCAAGATGGTGCTGACGCTGGAGGATACCGCGCTGGAGGGCGCGGTGGTCTCCGGCACCATGGCGCAGTGGAACGCCGCGATGGAGGCCGCCATCGACGACGGCTGGGACACGGTCGATCCCAATGTGGACGCGGCTCTGACCGTGGGCGAGGTGGCCGAGGCCGCCGGTATCGACAAGGCCAACACCCTCGCCACGCTGGTGAAGAACGATTCCTACGAGGCCTTCTGGGGCGTGCGTATGAGCCTTGACGCCGATTCCGTATGGACCGTGACCGGCGAATCCAGCCTGAAGGAGCTGACCATCGAGAGCGCGGACAGCATCCAGGCCCCGGCGGGCAGCGAGATCGCCGTCTATGTGGACGTGGATATGGATAACGGCATGACCGAATATGACGTCTCCACCGGCACGCTCGTGACCGAGCTTGTCCCGGGCACATATGAAAATGTCGTCATCGTCCTCGTCGAAGCGGCGGCGTCCGCCAGCGGCGAGGCGTCCGGCGACGGCCTCGGCGACAATCCGCCCGACGGTCTGGGCGGCGGCTCGCTCGGCGCACCGCTGTAACAATCTGTCCGGCGGCAGGGAACGACACCGTTTTCCCTGCCGCTGGCATCGTATTTTTACAAGGGAAAACGACCGAAGAAATATTTTTGACGCGCGTGAAAAGCGCGGGAAAGGATCATCCATATGCTGATAGGGAATGTTCTGGAAAAAATGAAGGCGGAGGCTGCATGGCAGCTCTGCGCGGACAAGCTGGCGGATACTACGCGCAATATCTGGCAGAAAAACAAGGCGGAGGGCCTGACCAGATGGGAGACGGATCTTTCCGAGGAGGCGGCGGCTCTGCCCGGTATGCGGGAGGAGGGCTTCCGCGGCCTTGTGGGTCTGGACTACATCTTCAAATGGTGGGGCTCGGACGACAGCGACGGCCTTGCCGGGGAGATCGACGTTATCTGGAAGGTCATCTCGGAGGACGGCGACGCCATCGCGACCTACCGCACATGGATCAAGCTGGCCGACCGGGACTTTATCCTCGGCCTGTATAAGGACGAGGCGGCCAAGCGGGACGCCAACCGCGCCGCCTTCCGGGACGCGTTCGCGCAGTGGAAAAAGCTGTTTGACAAAAAATAAGCGGAAAAATTTCAAGAGGAGGTAATTTTCCATGAAACGCATATTGACTCTGATGCTGGCAATGTGCATGGCGCTGTCCGTCAGCGCCTTTGCCAGCGGGGAGGCCAGCGGCGAGGCCAGCGGGGGGACCGGCGCGCCGGACATGAACGCCCTCGGCACGTCGGCTGTCACCGTCACGGAGGACGGCATCACCGAGGACGCGGAGACCGCGGGCGTGACCGTCGAGACCGCCGACGGCGGCGTGCTCAGCGAAACGGAGATATCCGGCGTGAAGCTCACCTCCGACCAGAACGAGGCCGGAGGCATCCTCATCACCGGCGGCGAGCTGGCCGTCGGCGGGGAGGAGGACTGCTTTGACGTCACCACGTTCTTCACGGGCGAGGAGCTGTCCTTCAACACGGTCGTAGCCCTCACGGAGCCGGAAGGCTATGTGTGGGGCACGGATTCCTCCGGCGGCAGCGCCATCGCCAACCGCGGCGGCACGCTGGAGCTGACGAACGTCTACGCCCTCAACACCGGCCTGAGCCGCTATACCCTGAATCTGGGCGGCGGCACGACGGTCGTGAAGGACTGCTACTTTGAATCCGTGGGCGCCAACGCCGAGTGGAGCGATATGCCCTGGTTCACCGCCCAGCTCGGCAACTCCCGCAACATCATCGCCTGCGGCACGCTGGACGCGTACATCTATAACTCCACCGCCGTCAGCGAGGGCTACGGCTCCTGGAGCACCGACACCGGCGGCCAGAGCTTCAACTTCTATCTCTATAACGGCGACTGCATCAACTGGTACGGCGGCTACGGGACCTATGCCGACCAGGGGCTGACGGTGTTTGTTTACGGCTCGCGGTTCGACAGCGCCGAATACGGCGTATTCGTCACGAACACCGGCGAGCTGACGATAGGCTCCTCCGACGACGCGCTGAACGCCGACAACGAGGCCTTTCTGGAAAACCTCAAGGGCGAGGAGCTGGAGGAGGATACGCCGTCTGAAATCATCGGCGCGCGGAACGCCGTCGTGTTCCATGTGGTAGACACCATGCACAGCGCAAACCCCGACACCGGCGTGAAGGACTCCGCCGTGTCCACCGCCTGGCAGACCCTTCCCCAACTGACGGTGACCAATTCCGTCCTGTCCACCGTGGGCGCGACGAACGATCCTGTCCAGCAGTACCCCGTCCTTCAGCAGGCGTGGATGGATCATCTGCACGGCTCCACCGTCCTGTTCCGCGGCGCTTCCGCCGACTGCTATCTGACGAACGTGGAGCTGGACAGCTCGAACGGCATCATCATCCAGTCCGTTGTCGATTTGGACGAGAGCACCATCCAGATCCTTGACGACGTGGCCACCGAGGACATCCACGGCTGCTGCGTGTATTCCACGGACAACGACTGGACCGGCGATATCTCCCACGAGGATTATCAGCGCCCCATGTATCTCGATTTCGTGAACACGACCCTCACCGGCGCGATCTACACCAAGGGGCTGGAGGACTGGAACGCCCTGTTCGCGGATTACGCGGACGTGACCTACACGGTGGATGAGCAGACCGGCTGGTATGTGAACGCCGACGATCCCTCCGACACCGGCGAGAGCTACAAGGCCGTCGACCCGACCAGCATC
Organism: uncultured Oscillospiraceae bacterium; assembly: GCA_964516625.1. Classification (GTDB taxonomy): domain Bacteria; phylum Bacillota; class Clostridia; order Oscillospirales; family Oscillospiraceae; genus CAJOIG01. The sequence continues at coordinate 36,036 of CAZEXC010000008.1, forward strand.
TACGGATGGCTTTGCCCGTTTACGGAGTATAACGCCGTGCGCGGCACATATCTGACCATGGACGCCGATTCCGTCTGGAACGTCACGGACGAGAGCCTTCTCATGGGACTGACCACCGAGGCCGGAGCGGTCATCAACGGCGTCGTCACCGTGGACGGCGCGGCGGTGGACGTATCCGCCGGCGGCGCATGGACGGGCGAGATCGTCGTCACCCCCGCCGCATAACGATATACCAAACCGATAAGAAAATCCGGCAGCC
>CAZEXC010000009.1:0-12294 GCA_964516625.1 uncultured Oscillospiraceae bacterium
AAATATACCATAATTGGGCAAAAATAGCAAGCGGGTGGGGGACGCGGAGCATATTTGCGGCAACAGGGCGTTTGTGCTAGAATAACAGGCAGAAGAAACGATAAAGGACGCGCATCGGCATGAACGAGAACAGATTCAAGGTCGCAGCTCCCTTTGAGCCCTCCGGCGACCAGCCGGAGGCCATCGAGGCTCTTGCCTCGGGACTGGAAAACGGCCTTTCGGAGCAGGTGCTTCTGGGCGTCACCGGCTCCGGCAAAACCTACACCATGGCAAAGGTCATCGAACGGCTCCAGCGCCCCACGCTCGTGCTGGCGCATAATAAGACCCTCGCCGCTCAGCTTTGCAGCGAGTTCCGGGAGTTTTTTCCGGAAAACGCCGTGGAGTATTTCGTTTCCTATTACGACTATTATCAGCCGGAGGCGTATATCCCCCACACGGACACGTTCATCGAAAAGGACTCGTCCGTAAACGACGAGATAGACCGCCTGCGCCACAGCGCGACGAGCTCCCTGTTCGAGCGGCGGGACGTCATCATCGTCTCGTCGGTAAGCTGTATCTACGGGCTGGGCGACCCGATAGACTATGCCAATATGGTCATCTCCCTGCGGCCCGGGATGGAGAAGCCCATGGACGAGCTTCTGCGCAGGCTTGTGGAGATACGCTACGAACGGAACGACATCGCCTTCGAGCGGAACATGTTCCGCGTCCGCGGCGACACGGTGGAGATTTTCCCGGCATATGCGAAGGACTACGCCTTCCGAATCGAATTTTTCGGCGACGAGGTGGAGCGCATTTCGGAGATAAACGTCGTGACCGGCGCGCCTGTGCGCACGCTCGGTCACTGCGCCATCTATCCCGCGTCCCACTATGTCACCACCAAGGACAAAATGGAGCGCGCCATCCGTGAGATACGCCGGGAGCTGGACGAGCGCGTGGCATATTTTCAGGCAAACGGCAAGCTTCTGGAGGCTCAGCGCATCCAGCAGCGCACGGAATACGACATCGAGATGATGCAGGAGCTCGGCTACTGTTCGGGGATAGAGAACTATTCCCGCATCATATCCGGCCGCGCGCCGGGCAGCGCCCCTATGACGCTCATCGACTATTTCCCCGAGGACTTTATTCTCTTCGTGGACGAAAGCCACGTCACGCTGCCGCAGGTGCGGGCCATGTACAACGGCGACCACAGCCGCAAGCAGACGCTGGTGGATTATGGCTTCCGGCTGCCGTCGGCCTTCGACAACCGGCCTTTGAAATTCGACGAGTTCAACAGCCGCATCCATCAGGCCGTGTACGTCTCCGCCACGCCGGGCCAGTATGAGCGCGAGCGCGCCGGGCAGATCGTCGAGCAGGTCATCCGCCCGACGGGGCTTCTCGACCCGAGCGTGGACGTGCGCCCCGTGGAAGGGCAGATAGACGATCTCATCGGCGAGATAAACGACCGCATCGCCAAAAACCAGCGCACGCTCGTCACGACGCTGACGGTGAAAATGGCGGAGGATCTGACGGCCTATCTCACCGACGCGGGCATCCGCAGCCGATACCTGCACCACAACATCGGCTCCATGGAGCGCATGGAGATCATCCGGGATATGCGCCTTGGACAGTTCGACGTGCTGGTGGGCATAAACCTCCTGCGGGAGGGGCTCGATCTGCCGGAGGTGTCTCTCGTGGCGATACTTGACGCGGACAAGGAGGGCTTTCTCCGCTCGGAGACGAGCCTTATCCAGACCATTGGCCGCGCCGCCCGGAACGCCGACGGCGCCGTCATCATGTACGCCGACACGGTAACGCCCTCCATGCGGGCGGCCATCATGGAGACGGAGCGCCGCCGGGCCAAACAGGACGCCTATAACAAGGCCCACGGCATCGTACCGCAGACCATCGTCAAAAGCGTGCGCGACCTCATCGAGATATCGGAAAGCGCGTCCGACGCGCTGTCCGATTCCGGCGTGAAGATGACGGAGCGGGAGCGCAAGGAGGAGATAGAAAAGCTCGAAAAGCAGATGAAGCGCGCCGCCCAGATGCTGGAGTTCGAGTATGCCGCCCTGCTGCGCGACCGGCTCATCCTCCTGCGCGGGGAAAAATCATAGCCGTACCGCGCGCCGGGTTTTTGACAGCCCGCGGCGCTCTGTGGTATGATAGCCGCATGTGGTATGATAGATTCATAATATCCCAAACAGAAAGAAGTGTTTACTATGCTGTCTGAGAGCATGGCCGCTCTGGGGACGAGCCGCTCCGTTATCCGCGAGCTTTTTGAATACGGCATGCAGCGCGCCGCTCAGGTGGGCGCGGAAAACGTTTTTGACTTTTCCATCGGCAACCCCAGCGTACCCGCGCCGCCCTCCGTGAACAGGGAGGCCGTCCGCCTGCTGCAAAACGAGGATCCCGTCGCGCTCCACGGCTACACCAGCGCCGCCGGGGACGGGTCGGTGAGGAGCGCCCTTGCGGCCTCCGTCAACCGCCGCTTCGGGACGGGGTACGCCGCCGATAACTTCTACTGCACCATGGGCGCGGCGGCGGCGCTTTGCTGCTGCTTCAAGGCGCTGTGCTGCCCGGAGGACGAATTTATCGTCCTTGCCCCGTATTTCCCGGAATATAAGGTCTTTATCGAGGGCGCGGGCGGCAAAGCGGCCGTCGTTCCGCCGGAGACGGAGAGCTTTCAGATAGACTTTGCCGCGCTGGAAAGGTCTGTAAACGCCCGCACCAAGGCCGTAGTGGTAAACTCTCCCAACAACCCCTGCGGCGTGGTGTATTCCCAAAAAACCATCGAGAGCCTCGCCGCGCTTCTGGACGCGAAAAGCGCGGAGTACGGCCACCCCATCTACATCATCTCCGACGAGCCCTACCGCGAGATCGTCTACGACGGCACGGAGGTGCCCTATATCCCGAAATTCTACGCCAATACGCTGGTGTGCTATTCCTATTCAAAATCCCTGTCCATCCCCGGCGAGCGCATCGGCTACGTCCTCGTGCCGGACACCATGGACGACTGGGAGCACGTTTACGCCGCCGTGGCGGGGGCCGGGCGGGCGCTGGGCTATGTGAACGCCTCCTCCCTGTTCCAGCGGGTCATCGCCGCGTGCGCGGACGATACCGCCGACCTGTCCGTTTACGCGGAGAACCGCCGCATATTGCTGGACGGCCTGCGCTCCATGGGCTTTACCTGCGTAGAGCCGGGCGGGACGTTTTATATTTTCCCCCGATCCCTCGAGCCGGACGACGGCGCGTTCAGCCGCCGGGCCATGGCTCACGATCTGCTTCTCGTCCCCGGCTCGGGCTTCGGCTGCCCCGGCCACGTACGCATATCCTACTGCGTTCCCACGGAACGCATCCGCCGCGCCCTGCCGGTATTTGAAAAATTGGCCGCGGAATACAAAAAATAATATCAGCGAGCGGGGGCTCCGCCGTACGGCAGCGCGCCCCGGAGTCCCGGCTCCCGGAGCCGGGGCTTTTTCGACCAAATTTGTTTCCGAATTGTTTTTTTACATATATCGCGCCGCGTGGTAAAATCAAATTGTTATGATGTCCCGGTTATACCAAAACGCATGCTTTTAAGGGGTGATTTCCTTGGCGGAAGAATTTGCCGTCCGAATGACCGACATCACAAAAACCTTCGGTCAGACGGTCGCCAACAGCCACGTCCATCTGGAGCTGAGAAAAGGCGAGATCCTGTCCCTGCTGGGGGAAAACGGCAGCGGCAAAACGACGCTTATGAATATGCTCTCCGGCATCTATTTCCCGGACAGCGGCCATATCTTCGTGGACGGCAGAGAAGTCACCATCGCCTCCCCTCACGACGCTTTCCGTCTCGGCATCGGCATGGTGCATCAGCATTTCAAGCTGGTGGACGTGCTGACGGCGGCGGAGAACATCGAGCTCGGTCTGCCCGGAAAGCCCGTGGTGGATCGCAGAGCCATCGCCCGGAAAATACAGGACATATGCAGCCGTTACGGCTTTGTGGTGGATCCGGATAAGAAGATCTACGATATGTCCGTGTCGGAAAAGCAGACGCTGGAGATCGTAAAGACCCTCTACCGGGGCGCGAACGTCCTGATTTTGGACGAGCCCACCGCCGTGCTGACGCCGCAGGAGACGGAGCAGCTTTTTTCCGTCATGCGCAACATGAAGGCCGACGGCAAGAGCATTATCATCATTACCCACAAGCTCCGGGAGGTGCTGGAGATATCCGACCGTGTGACCGTTCTGCGCCGGGGCGAATATATTGGAGATATGCCGACGGCGGAGGCCGACGCCCAGAAGCTGACCGACATGATGGTCGGCCGCGCCGTCACGCTGAATATCGAGCGCTCCGAGCCGCAAAACTGCCGGCCGCGGCTGCGCGTGCGGGATCTCACGGTGAAGGACGCCGACGGCGTCGTCCGCCTCGACGGTATAAGCCTTGACATCAACGCCGGGGAGGTTCTGGGCGTCGCGGGCATTTCCGGCTGCGGCCAGAAGGAGCTTCTGGAGGCCATCGCCGGTTTGCAGAGCCCGGAGCCCGGCTCTTCGGTGGTATATCTCCCGGACGACCCGGACGGCAGGGAACTGGAGCTCGTCGGCAAGAACCCCCGCGTCATTGCCGATCTCGGCATAAACCTCGCCTTCGTGCCGGAGGATCGGCTCGGCATGGGTCTTGTGGGGGACATGAACCTTGCCGGCAACATGATGCTCCGGCGCTACCGCCACGGGAGCGGCTTTTTTGCCGAACGCAAGCCCCCGTATGAGCTGGCAAAGAACGTCGTGGATTCCCTCGGCATCGTCACGCCCAGCATCGAGACCCCGGTCCGCCAGCTTTCCGGCGGCAATGTGCAGAAGGTTCTGGTCGGCCGGGAGATCGCCATGGATCCCACCGTTCTCATGAGCGCCTACGCCGTGCGCGGCCTCGACATAAACACGTCCTACACCATCTACCATCTCCTGAACGAGCAGAAGAAAAAGGGCGTCGCCGTGGTCTACGTCGGCGAGGATCTTGATGTTTTGCTGGAGCTGTGCGACAGGATAGCCGTCCTGTGCGGCGGCAGGCTGAACGACATCGTGGACGGCCGCACCGCCACCAAGGAGCAGGTGGGCTATCTGATGACCTATCTCAAGTCCGACGGGCAGAAGGAGGCGCGGGCATGAGTACCTCTCACGAACCCCTTATCCACATCACCAAGCGGGACGGACTCGTATGGTGGAAGAGCTGGCTCATCCGTCTGGCGAGCATCCTCATAGCGCTCATCGTCTGCGCCCTGTTCGTATACGGGCTGACAAAGCTCGATCCCATCAGGGTCTACGGCGCCATGTGGCAGGGCGCGTTCGGCACCGCCAAGCGCTCCTGGGTCACGATCCGGGACACGATGATGCTTTTGTGCATCGGCGTGGGGCTTGCGCCCGCGTTCAAAATGCGATTTTGGAACATCGGCGCGGAGGGGCAGATCCTTGTGGGCGGCTGCGCCACCGCCGCCGTCATGATTTACTGCGGCTCCGCCCTCCCCACATGGGCGCTTCTTCTGCTGGGCTTCGTCGTGAGCCTTGCCGCCGGGGCGGTCTGGGGCATCGTCCCCGCCGTCTTCAAGGCCCGCTGGGGCACGAACGAGACGCTGTTTACCCTGATGATGAACTACATCGCCATCCAGATAACCAGCTTTCTCGTGGCAAAATGGGAAAATCCCTACGGTTCCAACACCGTCGGCATCATAAACAAGACCACCCAGGCGGGGTGGTTCCCCTCCCTGTTCGGCCAGCAGTACACCCTGAACATCATCATCGTCCTGGCCGTCACAGTGGCGGTGTTCCTGTATCTGAAATACACGAAGCAGGGCTATGAGATAGCCGTCGTGGGCGAGAGTGAAAACACCGCCCGGTACGCCGGTATCTCCGTTAAAAGGGTCATCATCCGCACCATGGCTCTGTCCGGCGCGATATGCGGGCTGAGCGGCTTCGTGGCCGTTTCCGGCGCGAGCCACACCATTTCCACCAGCACCGCCGGCGGCCGCGGCTTCACGGCCATCATCGTGGCGTGGATGGCAAAATTCAATACTTTCGTCATGATACTTATAGCGCTTCTGCTTGTGTTCCTCGAAAAAGGCGCGTCCCAGATCGCCTCTCAGTTCAACCTCAACGACTACGCCTCCAGCGTTGTGACGGGCATCATCCTGTTCTTCCTGCTGGGCAGCGAGTTCTTCATCCAATATTCCGTCCACTTCCGCAGGCACAAAAAGGAGGCCGAGGCATGAGCCAGTTTCTGTCCCTGTTCAATAACGCCATCGTTTTCGGAACGGTCATCCTCTTCGGCGCGCTGGGTGAGATCATCACGGAAAAATCCGGCAACCTCAACCTTGGCGTCCCGGGCATCATGTTCCTCGGCGGCATCGCCGGTCTGGCCACGTCGTTTTTTTACGAAATATACGCGGCGAATCCCAGCAGCGTCGTGAGCCTGCTCCTGAGCTTTATCGCGGCCATCCTCGCCTCGGCTCTGGGCGGCCTTATCTATTCGTTTTTGACCATCACCCTGCGCGCGAACCAGAACGTCACCGGCCTTACGCTCACCATTTTCGGCTCCGGCCTTGCGAACCTCTACGGCGGGAACCTCAACAGTCTGGCCGGCGGCGTGGGACAGATAAGCGTCGGCCTCACCTCGAAAGCCTATCGGGCTTATATCCCCGCGCTGGCGAACCTCGGCGCCATAGGGCAGGCGTTTTTCTCCTACGGCTTCATGGTTTATCTCGCCATCGCGCTGGCAATACTGACTGCGTGGTTTTTGAACCGCTCCCGCGCGGGGCTCAATCTGCGCGCCGTGGGCGAGAATCCCGCCACGGCGGACGCCGCCGGCATCAACGTGACGAAATACAAGTATCTCGCCACCTGCATCGGAGCCGGCGTCTCCGGCCTCGGCGGTCTGTATTACGCCATGGACTATATAAAAGGCACCTGGACGACGGACGGCACCATTGAGGCGCTCGGCTGGCTGGCGGTGGCGCTCGTCATTTTCGCCACATGGAAGCCCGCGCGGGCCATCTGGTCGGCGTATCTGTTCGGCATCCTCTACTGGGCCTATAACTACATCGGCGGCCTGACCCGCGCCAGCATGGAGCTGTTCAAAATGCTCCCCTACGTCGTCACGATCATCGTGCTCGTGGCGGTGAGTCTCCGCCGCTCGAAGGAGTCCCAGCCCCCGGCAAGCCTCGGACTGAGTTATTTCCGGGAGGAGCGGTGACGCCTCGCGCTCTGAAAACGCACATCTGATTTTCTCGGGCATCCGCCCTGAAAATATAAACGATTTCAATACCGCGGCGCAGCCGCGAGACGAAAGGAGTGGGACAATGGACGCAGGCGATAGTACCGGCACAAAACGAGACCGAAGACCGCGGGCGTTCGTTGCCCGCTGACAGAACACGGCCTTTTTGTGCTTGGAGCCGGTTTTCCTAAGCGTTGAACGCCGCCTTTGCGCGTTTTCCCCGCTTGCGAAAACAGGCTCTTACTCCTGCCTGTGCGGATCGTCCGATCCGCGGAGCCGGCCAGCCGGCTTTTGGGCGTTTTGCCCAGCTTGAATCAAAGGAGGAAGGACAATGGCAGAAAGAAACGCGACCCTTGAAACGACCATAGAGGCTCTGACCGAGCAGAAAAAATACCCCGCCCTGCGGGATATCCTCGTGACCATGAATCCGGCGGATATCGCCATTTTGTTCGACGGCCTCGAGGAACATACCCTGCCGCTGCTGTTCCGGCTCCTGCCAAAGGATATGGCGGCGGAGACGTTCGTGGAGATGGACCCGGATTCTCAGGAGCTCCTCATCCGGGGCTTTTCCGACAGCGAGCTGAAAGAAGTCGTAGACGAGCTGTATGTGGACGACGCGGTGGACCTCGTGGAGGAAATGCCCGCAAACGTCGTAAAGCGCATCCTGCGTCAGGCCGATACCGAGACCCGCAAGCTCATAAACGAGATACTCAAATACCCGGAGGATTCCGCCGGTTCCATTATGACCACGGAATTTATCGACCTGCGGCCGGACATGACCGTGGCCGACGCCATCAAGCACATCCGCCGGAACGGCCGGGATTCCGAAACCATCTATACCTGCTATATCACCGACGACAGCAAACATCTGATCGGCATCGTTTCCATCCGCTCCATCATTCTGGCGGAGGAGGACGCGGTACTGTCCGACATCATGGAGGAGAACATCATCTCCATCAGTACCCTCACCGACCAGGAAGAGGCCACCGCCATGATATCCCGCTATAACTTCACCGTCCTGCCGGTAGTGGACGGCGAGCAGCGGCTCGTCGGCATCATCACGGTCGACGACGCTATGGACGTCATGGAGACCGAGGCCACGGAGGATATCGAGATCATGGGCGGCGTCACGCCTGTCGATAAGCCCTATCTGAAAACGAGCGTGTTCCAGTTCTGGAAGGCCCGCATCCCGTGGCTCCTGCTCCTGATGATCGGCGCGACCTTCACCGGCATGATCCTGAACCACTTTGAGGACGCCCTCGCCAGCGTCACGGCGCTGACGCTGTTCATCCCCATGCTGATGGACACCGGCGGCAATTCCGGCTCCCAGTGCTCCGTCACCGTCATCCGCGCTCTGTCTCTGGGCGATCTTCAGTTCAAGGATATGCTGGCCGTCGTCTGGAAAGAGATTCGGGTGGCCGTTCTGTGCGGCATATCGCTGGCTGTGGCGGCCTTCGCCAAGGTCATGCTCATCGACCGCCTCCTTCTTCGCAACGACAGCGTCACTCCCCTCGTCGCGCTGACCGTCTGCGTTACCATGGCGCTGGTGGTCTTCATGGCAAAGCTTGTCGGCTGCATATTGCCTATTACCGCCGAAAAGCTGGGCTTCGACCCTGCCGTCATGTCCAGCCCCTTCATCACCACCATTGTGGACGCCCTGAGCCTTCTCATTTATTTTTCCGTAGCCCGGGGTCTGCTGGGCATCTGACGTCCGCTTGACAATGCCCCCGCCGCCGTACTATAATGGTTTCCGGCAAAGGGGGCGGTGAAACATGCCGAACGCAACGCAGGCGCGGATACTGCGCGAGGCCCGGCGTATGGTCTCCTCGGAGAAGCTGTCCGATTTTTTGAACGACTACCGCAGCTTTTTCCATCGGCTCCGCGTGGGCTATTACAGCGACAGGCTCGTGTACCTCAACCGCTGGCTCGTCAACGACGAGCAGCAGCAGATTGACGATTATTACGGACGCAGAAAATAACAGTGATGCCGCCGGAAGCGTTTTCGGCGGCATTTTTTCAGGGGGATAAAAACCATGAACACCATCGCCATCATCGGCGGCGGCGCTTCCGGCATGGCGGCGGCGCTGGCCGCCCGGGAAAACCCCGATGACCGCGTCCTGCTGCTCGAGCGGCAAAGCCGCGTCGGGCGGAAGCTTCTTGCCACGGGAAACGGCCGGTGCAACCTCTCGAACATGAACGCCGCCCCGGACGGCTACCACGGCGCCGCCCCGGACTTCGCCCGGCCCGCTCTGGCCCGCTTCGGCGCGGAGGATACGCTGGCGTGGTTTTCCTCTCTGGGTCTGGTGACGCGCACGGAGCCCTCGGGCCGCGTGTATCCCCTGTCCGACACGGCGGCCAGCGTCGTGGATGTGCTGCGGCTGGCGCTGGACGCCCGGGGCGTGGAAACCGTCTGCGGCTTCACCGCCGCGTCGGCGCGGAAGCGGGAAGGCCGCTTTTTTATTGCCTCTGTCCTGAATGATGAGATAGAATGCGACCGGCTCATCGTCGCCTGCGGCGGCATGGCGGGCGAGCGGCTCGGCGGCACGAAGGCCGGCTACGAGCTTCTGCGCGGCTTCGGCCACGGGCGCACGGCGCTGCGTCCCTCCCTCGTGCAGCTGAAAACCGACAATCGGTGGACACGCTCCATGAAGGGCGTGCGCGTTCAGGCGGAGCTTTCGCTGGAACGCGACGGCTTCGTTCTGGCCGAGACATCCGGCGAGGTGCAGTTCACGGAATACGGCGTCACGGGGCCGGCGGTGTTCGAGCTGTCCCGTACCGCCTCCTTCGCCGGGGAGGGGACAAGCCTTTTCCTGCGGCTTGCGCCGGAGCTGAATAAGGTTAACATAATGGATTATATGCACAGAAAATGCAGCCAATTTCCCAATTATAAAGCGGAAAATTTATTAAGCGGCGCTTTACATAATTCTGTCGCCCGCACGATCCTCCGCCGGGCGGAGATACCGCTGGAGACGCGGCTCTGGGCGCTGTCCCCCGCCGCGCTGGAGCAGATCGCCGCGCTCATCCTCCGCTTCGAGCTGCCCGTTTCGGGCACGCTGGGCTTTGACAGCGCTCAGGTCACAGCCGGGGGCGTGGAGACGGACGGCTTTGACCCGGAGACCATGGAAAGCCGACTGACGCCCGGCCTTTTCGCCTGCGGCGAGGTACTGGATATCGACGGCGACTGCGGCGGTTTCAATCTGCAATGGGCGTGGTCGAGCGGACGGCTTGCCGGGTGCGCCGCCGCCGGTCTGCTGTGAGGAGGCCGCTGTGATACGTCTTCGGAACCTGACCCTCTCTCTCGACGAGGAGGAAGCCTGCCTGCGCGACAGGGCGGAAAAGGCGCTGGGCTGCCCCGTGAGCCGGCTCCGTATCGTCCGCCGGTCGGTGGACGCGCGAAAAAAAAGCGACGTTCATTTTGTCTATACTGTGGACGCCGCCGTCCGCGACGAGGCCTCCGCCCTCGCCCGCTGCAAGGACGCCGCGCCCTCGGCGGAATACCGCTACGTTCCGCCGCGGCCCGGCCATATCCCGGCGCAAAGGCCGGTCATCGTGGGCTTCGGCCCGGCCGGGATGTTCGCGGGGCTCGTCCTCTCCATGGCGGGGCTTTGCCCCCTGATCCTGGAACGGGGCGAGGACGCGGAGCGGCGGACGGAGAAGGTCGCTATCCTGCGGCGGGACGGCGTCCTCGACCCGGAATCGAATCTTCTCTTCGGCGAGGGCGGCGCGGGCGCTTTTTCCGACGGAAAGCTCGCCACCGGCGTGAAAGACCCCCGCATCCCATGGGTGCTCGGCCAGCTTGTGGAGGCCGGCGCTCCAGTTGACATAATGATTGACGCAAAGCCCCATATCGGCACGGACCTTCTGCCCGGCGTGTGCGCCAACCTCCGCAGAAGGATCTCCGCTCTGGGCGGCGAGATCCGTTTCTCTCAAAAGCTTACGGATCTGGAGGCTGACAGCGGCAGTGTCTCCGCCGCCGTGACAGATCGCGAGCGCTTTCCCTGTTCCGATCTCATTTTGGCCTGCGGGCATAGCGCGAGGGACACGTTTGAATTGTTATGTAAACTTAACGTCTCCATGGCTCCCAAGGCCTTCGCCATGGGCGTGCGTATCGAGCATTTGCAGGCGGACACGGACCGGGCGCAATACGGCGCGTTTGCCGGGCACCCGAACCTCCCGCCCGCCGACTATTCTCTGGCGTGTCAGCTCCCGGACGGGCGTCGATGCTATACCTTCTGCATGTGTCCGGGCGGCGAGGTCGTCCCCGCCGTCAGCGAGGAAGGGCAGGTGTGCGTAAACGGCGCAAGCCCCAGCAAGCGAAATTATGTAAACTCAAACGCGGCGCTTCTCGCCGCCGTGTCGCCGGAGGATTTCCCCTGCGGCGGCGTCCTCGGCGGTATGCTTTGGCAAAGGCAGCTTGAACAGGCGGCTTTCCGGGCCGCGGGCGGCGGCTATCGCGCCCCGGCTCAGACGGCAGGCGGGTTTCTGAAATCTCCCTGCCCCATAGGACGGGTCGTTCCCTCCTATGAGCCGGGCGTTTCCGAGATTAGTTTACATAATATTTTACCGCCTGTTATCGCCGACACCGTCGCCCGCGCGCTTCCCATCTTTGGACGGAAGCTGAAAGGGTTCGACGCGCCCTACGCTGTGCTGACAGGGCCGGAAACACGTTCGTCGTCCCCCGTGCGGATACTGCGGGACAGCTCCATGCAGTCCCCCGCTCTCCGCGGCCTGTACCCCTGCGGCGAGGGCGCCGGCTGGGCCGGCGGCATCATGAGCGCGGCGCTGGACGGCATCAGGTGCGCCGAGGCGCTGATAAATCATATCGCCTGACCGGGTGAAAAAGCGAAAAGCCTTCTCCGGCGGCACATGCCGCCGGAGAAGGCTTTTAAAATACGCGGACGCGACGCCCCGCCCGCTTTTTCTTTCCGCAGAAAGCCCGGCGGAGCCCGGCGTTTACAGGAGCTTTTCGTAGCCGACGCGCTTGTTGTCCCGCTCGATCTTGTCCGTCAGCCAGAGAACGCCGCATCGGGTATACCCGCGCCTTTCCAGAAGGCCGCGCATGGCGGCGTTAT
>CAZEXC010000009.1:12394-24128 GCA_964516625.1 uncultured Oscillospiraceae bacterium
ACGCCGCATCGGGTATACCCGCGCCTTTCCAGAAGGCCGCGCATGGCGGCGTTATCCTCGTGGGTGTCCGCCCGCATACTCATACAGCCCATGCCTCGGACGATATCCTCCGCAAACGCCAGCATCTCCCCGCCGAGGCCGCAGCCCCGGTATCCGTCGGACACCGCCACGCGGTGCGCGGTCCCATAGCCGCTCTCCGTGAGCCATCTGCCCTGAAGGGAATCGTAATCCGGCTGCGGCGTAAGATAGATGCTGACGCACCCGGCGGGCTCCCCCTTGCAGGTAAAAAGCCAGCAGTTGCCCTGAGCGATGTCCCGCCGGAACACGTCTGGGTTCGGAAAGCCGTCCTGCCACTGGGCCACGCCCTGTTCCCGCAGGAAAGCGCTGGCCTGTCCGGCAATGCCCATGAGCGCGCCGATGTCGTCCTCCTCCGCTTTGCGGCAGTCGAAAACAGGCTTTTCCCGTTCGGTGAGCCGCCGAACGACCTTTTCCTCCTCCCGCGTCCCGGGCCGGAACGCGGCGAACATATCGGGCCGCCGCTCCCTGGTGCGGATAAGCTGCTGCTCCCGCCGCCACGCGGCCACGTCCTGATGGTTCCCGGCGAGCAGCACCTCCGGCGCCCTCATGCCCTCCCAGACCTCCGGCCGGGTATACTGCGGGTACTCCAAAAGCCCGTCCCAGTGGCTCTCCCCCATGTAGCACTCGGGGTCGGACAGCACGCCCGGCACCATGCGGCACACGCAGTCGGCTACGGCCATGGCGGGTATCTCCCCGCCGGTCAGGACAAAGTCGCCAAGGCTCAGCTCCTCATCGCAGCACAGCTCGATGAACCGCTCGTCCACGCCCTCATAATGGCCGCAGACGAGGACGAGATGGTCGTATTCCCCCGCCAGCCGCCGGGCCTGCGTCTGGTCAAAAGGCGTCCCCTGAGGGGACATATAGATGACCCGCCGACGGCGGGGGCCGGCCTCCGCGGTCACATGATCGAGGCACGCCTTCAGCGGCTGAGCCATCATGACGCAGCCCCAGCCGCCGCCATAGGGATAGTCGTCCACCTGCTGCTGTTTATTTGTGGTAAAGTCCCGTATCTGGACGCAGTGAATCTCTATGACGCCCTTGGCCGCCGCCCGGCCCAGGATGGACGACGACATCATGGCGTTCACCGCGTCCGGGAACAGTGTGAGAATATCGATACGCATCATTTTTACTTGAAATGACTATGGGATAAATTGGGATCTATTCGGTGCGTCCTGTCCGCCCGAACAAATCCCAATTCGTTTCTTACATCCCGTCTATGAGCCGGACGGTGACGACGCCGCGATCCGGGTCCTTGCCGAGGATAAACGCGGGCACGTCGGGAATCAGTATCTCCCGCTGGCCGCGCACCACATACACGGAGGCCGACGGCTCCGGCAGCACCTGCTCCAGAACGCCGAGCTCCGTTCCCTGCTCGTCCACCACCCGCGCGCCCAGAAGATCCTGGATAAACGCCGCGCCCTTCGGCAGGCGCGCGTCGTCCCGGTCGATGAATACGACCTTCCCCTTGAGCGCCATAGCGGCGTTCACGTCGCCGACGCCCTCCAGCGCGGCGATGCACATGGTCTTGTGTACCCGGCAGGAGACCACCGCCACGGGCTTCCCTTCCAGATAAAACCGTTTGAAGCGGGTCAGAAACGCCGCGTCGTCCGCCCAGGGCTCGATCTTCACCTCGCCCCGGACGCCGTGGGTGTTTACAATGCGTCCCGCTTCAAGATATTGCTTTTTCAATCCAGTATCTCGATGGAGACTTTTTTGCCCTGACGCTGGCCGACAGCCCGCATCAGGATGCGGATCTGGCGCACGATACGGCCCTGACGGCCTATGACCTTGCCCATGTCGCCGTCGGCGACCCGCACCTCGAGCACGGTTTCCCGCCCGTTTTCCTTTTCCTCCACGACGACCTTGTCCGGATCCTCCACGAGGCTCTGGACGATATATGTCAGAAGCTCCTTCATGGGACTGTTCCCGGCTTATTCGGCGGCCGTCCCGGCGGGCTCGGCGGCTTCGGCAGCCTCGGCGGGCGCGGGAGCTGCGGGAGTCTCCTTTGCGGCGTTGGCCTCCGCCAGCTTCAGAAGTCCGCGGACGGTGTCGGTGGGCTGCGCGCCGCAGGATATCCAGTACTTTGCGCGCTCAAGGTCGATTTTGACGGTAGCGGGCTTCGTCATGGGATCGTAGGTGCCGATCTCCTCGATATTGCGGCCGTCGCGGGGGGAACGGCTGTCCGCCACCACGACGCGGTAATACGGCGCTTTCTTCGCGCCCTGCCTTTTCAAACGGATCTTGACCATTTTGCTGTCCTCCAAAAATTGTGTATTTTTTTATATTTTTAATGAATAAAAATATGCGCTGATCAGAAGCCGAGCATACCGGCGCGCTTTGCCATGCGGCGGCCCTTTTTCGTGCCGGAGAGCTGCTTTGCCATGGCGCCCATGGCGTTGAAGCCCTTCAAAAGCCGGTTTATCTCCACCACGCTCGTGCCGGAACCGGCGGCGATGCGCTTTTTGCGGCTGGCGTTCAGGATGGAGGGATCGTCCCGCTCCTTCGGCGTCATGGAGAGGATAATGGCCTCCGTGCGGGCCATCGCGCCCTCGTCTATCTTCGCTCCCTTGAGCTGCTTTGCGTCAACGCCCGGCATCATGCTGAGAATATCCTCCATGGAGCCCATATTCTTCAGGGAGCGAAGCTGCTCGAGATAATCCTGGAGCGTGAAGCGGTTTTTCATGAGCTTGTCGGCCATTTCGGCGGCCTTTTTCTCGTCTACCGCCTGTTCGGCCTTTTCGATAAGGGTCAGCACGTCGCCCATGCCGAGGATGCGGCTGGCCATCCGATCCGGGTGGAACACCTCGATGGCGTCAAGCTTCTCCCCCATGCCGACGAATTTCACCGGCTGGCCCGTCACCGCCCGGACGGAAAGAGCCGCGCCGCCGCGGGCGTCGCCGTCCATTTTCGTGAGCATGACGCCGGTTATGCCGATGGCCTCGTCGAACGCAGAGGCGGCGTTCACCGCGTCCTGGCCGGTCATGGCGTCCACCGTCAGAAGAATTTCCGCCGGTTCCACGGCCGCCTTTATGTTTTTCAGCTCCTCCATGAGCGCCTCGTCCACATGGAGCCGGCCGGCGGTGTCGAGAAACACCACGTCGTTTCCATGCTTCCGGGCATGCTCCACGGCGGCTCTGGCGATATCCACGGGGTCTGTCTGCCCCATCTGGAACACCGGCACGCCCACCTGCGCGCCGACGGTCTCCAGCTGCCGGATGGCCGCGGGACGGTATATGTCGCACGCCGCGAGGAGCGGGCGTTTGTTCTGGTGCTTTTTCACCCACGCGGCAAGCTTTGCGGTATTCGTCGTCTTGCCCGCGCCCTGCAGTCCCACGACCATGACGACGCTGGGGACTTTCGAGGAATAGTTGAGCTTCGCGGCCTCGCCGCCCATGAGGGCGGTCAGCTCGTCGTTGACGACCTTGATGACCATCTGGGCGGGATTGAGGCTCTCCAGTATCTCCGTGCCCGCCGCCTTTTCGGAGACGGTCCTGACAAAGTCCTTCACGACCTTGTAGCTCACGTCCGCCTCCAGAAGCACCATGCGTACCTGACGCATGGCCTCCTTTACGTCGGCCTCGGTCAGGCGGCCCTTGCCCCGGAGCTTTTTGAATACAGCGCCCAGTTTTTCCGATAAGCTTTCAAATGCCATTTTTTACATCAGTTCCTCAAGCTCGCGCAGTATGGCGCGGCTTCTGTCGTCGTCCGGCAGGATGTCCGCCAGCCGCCCGCGGATGTCCGCGATCTGCTCCCGGCGGCGGAGGTACCGCCGCACGATGCCGGTCTTGTCCTCCATGTCCCGCAAAAACGCCTCCGCCCGGCGGAGGATATCCCACACGCCCTGACGGCTCAGGCCGCCGAGCTCGGCTATCTCCGCGAGGGAATAGTCCTCGTTCCAGTGCAGGTCGCAGTATTCCCTTTGTTTTTCGGTCAAAAGCTCCCCGTAAAAATCCAGCAGGAGCGCCCGGTCAAGCGGGGAAGGTTCCACGCCGTTATCCCTCCTGTGAAGCAAAAATGCTTTACAGCCCGACTATCATACCAGAACGCGCCGCCGCTGTCAAGTATTTTTCATTGACATTCTTCCCGCCCGCGCAAAAAACGCGGCGGACGGGCTTTTCCCCCGCAAGCGGAAAGAAGCTCTTTTGATAAAGCCGTAATTGTATATTCCCTCCGAAAGACGGGAAAAATCCCCGGTATGGAAACAATTCGTAGTGAACGCCTGGCCAGATGGGGCGAAGAAGCGGCCAGGAGCATCCCCATCACCGGCGCGGTCTCCGGCAAAAAGACCGCCAGAACGCTGTCCGCCGCCATGCGCCGCGTGACGGACATAAGCCGCAGCGAAAGCGCCCCGGCCTGGTACGCCGACAACGAGTATCTTGTCCGGCGGGAGGGCTCCCTTGCGCTGGCGGCTTTCCGAGGGGCGGGGCGGCTCCGCCGCACCGCGGACGGCGCCGCCCTTGTCACCCTTTGCCGACATCTTGTGGACGCCGGCCCCGTAACAGAGGAGCGCGTGGAGGAGTTCCTCACGGGGGCGCGGCGCTCGGAGGAAATGCCGGAATCGGAAGCGGCGCTGGTGGGCGCGGCGCTCCGCATGGCGGTGATACAGGCGCTTTCCGAGGGCGCGGAGGCGCCTGCCGCGGCGGAGCTTTTCACAAGCCTGCGCGCCATCGCCCAGTTCGATCTCACCGGCGCGCTGGAGCGCTCCGACCCGGTAGACGAGCTCCTGCGCCGGGACGACGTCTACCCCGCCATGGATGAGCAGAGCCGCGCCATGTACCGCCGGCGGTGCCAGACGCTGGCCAAAAAGCACAGCTCATCCCCGCTCAAGGAGGCGCAGACCGCCCTCGACGAGGGGCTGCACGAGTACCTGTTCCCGCCCGCCCGCCGTTCCGGCGCGGGCTATATCGGCGCTCATGTGCTCATAACGGCGGCGCTGTCCCTCTTCGCGGGATTTTTGTCTCCGAACCTGTGGACGGCCCTGCTCGCGGCGCTGCCCGTGTCGGAGCTGGTCGGCTCCGTGATGGACACGATCCTGCTGCGCCTTGTAAAGCCCCGGCGTCTCCCGCGGCTGGAGCTGAAGGACGGCGTAGGCTCCGAGGGCCGGACGATATGCGCCGTTTCCGTCCTTTTGACGGACGACGATACCGCTCCGGCGCTGGCCCGCCGGATGGAGGAGTACCGGCTTTCAAACCGCGACTGCGGCGACGGGCTCCTGTTCGCCATTCTGGCCGACCTGCCCGACTCGAAAACCTACCCCGCCCCCGGCGGGCGCGCCCGGCTCGAGGCGGCGAAAAAGGCCGTCGACGAATTGAACGCGCGCTATGGCGGCGGGTTCTTCCTCCTGACGCGCGATTTGCAGTGGAACCCCGCCGACAGGCTCTATACCGCCCGGGAACGCAAGCGCGGGGCCATTCTGGAGCTGTGCCGTCTCAGTCAGGGCAAAAAGACCGCGCTCCGCTGCCTGTCCGGGGACAGAGACGAGCTGTACGCCCGCTACATCCTCTGTCTGGACGGCGACACCCGCCTTGTTCCCGGCGCGGCGCGGCCGCTCATCGGCGCGGCCATGCATCCGGCGAACGCGCCGGTGGTGGAAAACGGCGTCGTCAAAAAAGGCCACGCCGTCATCCACCCCCGTATGTCCGTGGAGCTTTCCAGCGCTCTGGCGACGGATTTCGCCCGGCTTTACGCCGGGCAGGGCGGCACGGATCCCTACGGCGCGCCGACGGGCGAGCTGTTTTCCGACCTGTTCGGCCGGGGCGGCTTTTCCGGCAAGGGCATCATAGACGCGGCGGCATATCTGGCGTGTCTGGACGGGCGATTTCCCGACAATACGGTTCTGAGCCACGACGCCCTCGAGGGCGCTTACCTGCGGGGAGCCTATATGGGCGACGTAGAGCTGACGGACAGCTCCCCCGTAAACGCTTTTTCCTGGTTCCGGCGGCTGAGCCGCTGGGTGCGGGGCGACTGGCAGAACCTGCCCTGGCTCTTCCGGGCGGGGCGCGGGCTTTCCGCTGTCGATCACTGGCGGCTTTTCGACAGCCTGCGCCGGAGCCTTGTGCCGACAGGCGCTTTCGCGGCCATTTTCCTCTCCCTCATCCTGCCGGGCCTCCGCTGGGCGGGCGTCATCGCTCTGGCGTGTCTGGGCGCGGAAGCCGTGCGCGACGCCTTTGCGGGGCTGTTCCAGCCCGCGCGGGACGCGCGTCTTCGCTGCCGGAGCGGCGTTCTGCGCGGCGCGGGCGGCTCCCTCACCCGTTTTATGAGCCGTCTCATCCTCCTGCCCTGGGAGGCCTTTACCTGCGGCGCGGCCGCCGTCACCGCCCTGTGGCGCATGGCGGTCAGCCACAAAAACATGCTCCAATGGGCCACCGCCCTCCAGACCGACGGCATCGGGCGGTATCCCGCGGCCATGTGGTTTTCCGTGGCGGCGGGTCTGGCGCTGGCCGTTTTCGCCCCCGGCCCCGCGGCAAAGGCCGCGGGCGTGATATGGTTCCTCGCGCCTGCTTTCGCGTGGCTCACCGGCCTGCGGCAGAGCCCGAAAAACAGCCTTACGGCCTCGGATCGGACGTTTCTTCTCAACTGCGCCAAGGCCATCTGGCGCTATTTTGACGAAAACTGCACCCGCCCGGATCACTGGCTGCCGCCGGACAACATCCAGATCCAGCCGCCCAAGGGCGCGGCGCGGCGCACCTCCCCGACGAACATCGGCCTTGCCATAGCCTCCGCCGTGGCCGCGATGGAGCTGGAGATGACCTCGCCGGAGAACGCCGCCGCCCTTATTGAAAATATTATGTCAACCATAGAGCGTCTGCCCCGCTGGCGGGGCCACCTGTATAACTGGTACGACACCTCTACCTGCGCGCCCATGCAGCCGGCCTATGTATCCACGGTGGACAGCGGGAACCTCTGCGCCTGCCTTATCGCCGCCGGCCACGGCCTTGCCGCCCACGGCTTTGATGAGCTGTCCCGGCGGGTCATGGCCTTTGCCGACGAGATAGATCTGGGCGCTTTATACGACGGGAAAAAGCGGCTGTTCCGCATCGGCATCGACCCGGCCTCCGGCGCCATCTCCCCGGGGCATTACGACCTGATGGCCTCCGAGGCAAGGCTCACAAGCTATCTTGCCTGCGCCCGGGGAGAAGTGCCCCTGCGGCACTGGCAGGCGCTCAGCCGCGCCCAGCTCTCCCATGACGGCTGGCGCGGTCTGGCAAGCTGGTCGGGCTCGATGTTTGAATATCTCATGCCGGAGCTTTTTCTGCCGCTCATAAACGGCTCCATGCTGTGGGAGACAGGGCGCTTCTGCCTGTACGCCCAGCGGCGGCGGGCCGGCTCCCGCTCCGCGCCGTGGGGCAGCTCCGAAAGCGCCTATTTCTCGCTGGACGCCGGTATGGATTACCGCTATAAAGCCCATGGCGCGGCCTCCCTCGCCCTCCGGCGGGATATGGACTCCGAGCTTGTCATCGCGCCCTACGCGAGCTTCCTCGCCCTGTGCGTCCACCCCAAGGCCGCCGTGAAGAACCTCCGCCGCCTGAAGCGCGCGGGCATGTGGGGGATCTACGGCCTGTACGAGGCGCTCGACCTCACCCCCGGCCGCACAGGCAGAAAGGGCGAGCCGGTGCAGAGCTTTATGAGCCACCATCTGGGCATGAGCCTGTGCGCGGCGGCAAACTGTCTCAAGGGCGGCGTCATGCGCCGGTATTTCATGGCCGAGCCGAGCTGCCGCGCTTTCCTGCCTCTTTTGTGCGAGCGCGTGCCCCTTGGAGGCCCTGTCCTGCGCCGCAGCAGGAGCCCTCTTATCCGTCCGGCGGAGCCCCGGGCGGACAGACCATCCTTCGTCCGGGAGGGCGAGGGCTATGTGCCGGAAGCTCCGGCGTGCTTTCCCCTGTCTAACGGCATTTACTCCCTGCTCGTCAGTACCGGCGGCTCCTGCACGGCGCAGAGCGGCGGCATCCTTATGTACCGCCCGGACGGGCTCGAGATCGAGGCGGACGGCCTTCCGCTCACGCCCTCCCGGCGTCTGGCGGCCTTCCGCCCATGGCGGTACGCCGGAGGCGTCCTGACCTGCACGACGCCGCATAAAAATGGCATTATGTCAACCTCTATCGCCGTGGCCTCCGGCGAATGCGGGGAGCTGCGGCGCATCAGCGGCGCAAGCGGGAGCCATGCCGTTATCCGCTTTGAGCCCGTGCTGGCAAAGACCGGGGATTTCCGCGCCCATCCCGCCTTCTGGCGGCTGGGCCTTCAGGTCACGGCGAGGGACGGAGCCGTCTTTGTGCGAAGACTTTCCCGCGGCTTTCTGCCGGAGCTGTGGCTGTGCCTTGCCTCCACAGTGCGCCTGAGCATAAAAAGCGGCGCGGGCTGGCAGATGAACGATCCCGTGCAGCTTGAGATGACGCTCCCGGAGGGCGGATGCGCGGCGCTGGCGCTGTGCTTTGCCCGCAGCCGCGACGAGGCTCTCGGCGGGGCAAGGCGCATCCTTTCCGGCGGCACGGCGGACATGGCGGGCTCCATGGCGAGCCTGCTTGGTATGGCCGGGAGCGGCATCGCCGGAGCCTTCGACCTGTGCTCCGCCGTGGCCCTTGGACACGTTAGCTCCGGGGACGGGGCCCGGCGTCAGGCGCTTTGGAAGCTCGGCGTTTCCGGCGACCTTCCCATCCTGTACGCCGACGCGCGGGACGATCTCGACGAGGCGCGCCGGATGATAAAGCGCCACGCTTTCCTGACCGCCTGCGGCGTGCAGACGGATCTGATCCTTGACACCGGCGAGGGCGGAGAATATCTCCATCCCAAGGCGGAAGCGCTGCGGCGCTACCTTGACAAATACGGTCTTTCCTCCTTCGAGGGACAGCGGGGCGGCGTCCACTTCGGCGGCGGCGACAGCGTACGCGGAGCGGCCGTCCTGCCCGCGCCCCGCAGGGAGCAGAAGGCCGCTTCCCTGCCCGCCCTGCGTCCCAACGCCGTCCGGGGACACGAAGCGCCCGAGGTCAGGTGGCTCGGCGGCGGCGCGGTGAGCTATGAAACGCCGCCCCTGCCGCCGCGGGCATGGTGCAACGTCCTTTCAAACGGGGCTTTCGGCTATCTCGCCGCCGACTGCGGCACGGGCTTCATGTGGCTGCAAAACGCAAGGGAATTTCCCATAAACCCATGGCTCAACGACCCCGGCGCTACCGGCGGCGGGGAAGCTCTCGAGCTCATCATGGCCTCGGGCCGGCGCAGTCTTTTCGCCGACGGCATAGAGCCCTGCCGGGTCATAAACGGCTTCGGCTGGACCCGCTGGGAGCGGGAGGGGTGCAGCGTCACGGCCTTTGTCCCTGTCGGCCATAAGGCCCGCGTCATGATCATCGAGGGCGGCGAGGGCGCATATATCGGCTGGCGTCTGCCTCTTGCCATGACCGCAAACGGCGCCGACGTCCCCTTTGTCGTCACCGGCATGGAGGACGGCTGCCTGACGGCGAAAAACCCGCGGGGCTTTTTCCCCGGCGCGGTGTTCCGCGCGGTCGTAAGCCGCAGGCTCTCGGGCTACACCTGCGACGAAAGCGCATGGCTGGCCGGACGCTTCGACGGCAGGACCGGCGCGGGGCTCACCCCCTGCTTCGGCGCGCTGTGGGCAGGCGGCGGCGTGACCGTGCTCGTGTGCGGCTGCGAGGAGGCGGACGTTCTAAGGGAGCTTTGCGACCCGGACAGGGCGGCGCGGGAGCTCGTCCGCGTGCGGGATAACTGGCGCGCCAGCGTCGGCCGCGTCCGCATCCAGACCCCGGACGAGGATCTTGACCGGCTCATGAACGGCTGGATAGCCTATCAGACGCTGGCCGGCCGCGTCCTTGGGCGCACGAGCATGTACCAGAGCGGCGGCGCTTACGGCTTCCGCGACCAGCTTCAGGACGTGACCAATATGCTCGTCATCGCTCCGTCCAAGGCCCGGCGGCACATCCTCGTCTGCTGCGCCCGACAGTTCCGGGAGGGGGACGTGCTGCACTGGTGGCACGAGTCCCCGGAGGGCCCGAAGGGCGTGCGTACCCGCTGCTCGGACGACCTGCTGTGGCTGACATGGGCGCTGTGCGAGTATGTGGAAAAAACCGGCGACACGAAGCTCTGCCGGGAGACGGCTCCCTATCTGGACGCGCCGCCCCTGCGGCCGGACGAGCCGGATCGCTATTTCACCCCGCCCGTCACGGGCACAGAGGCAAGCGTCCTCGACCACGCCCGCCGCTCCATCGACTGCGTCCTCGACCGGGGCTGCGGCCCCCACGGACTCCTTCTCACCGGCTCCGGCGACTGGAACGACGGCATGGACAGGGTCGGCGGCGAAAGCGTATGGCTGACGTGGTTCTTCATTTCCACGGCGGAGCGCTTCGCCGCGCTGCTGGAAAGGCTCGGCGAGCCCGGCGCGGAAAAATACGCCGAGGCGGCAAAACAATATACGGCGGCGGCGGAACGCTCCTGGGACGGGAGCTGGTACCTCCGCGGCCGGTGGCAGGACGGCGCGCCCCTCGGCTCCGCCGGTTCCCCCGCCTGCGCCATCGACTCCATCGCCCAAAGCTGGGCGGCCTTCTGCCCCGGGGCGGACAGGAGCCGCGTGAAAACGGCGCTCCGCTCCTGCGTGGAGCTTTTGTACGATGAGGCGCACGGCGTCACGAAGCTTTTCGACCCGCCCTTTGAGGACACGGGGCGCGACCCCGGCTATATCCGCGCCTGCGGCCCCGGCTTCCGCGAAAACGGCGGCCAGTACACCCACGGGGCGCTGTGGCTCGCCTCGGCGCTCCTGAAGGAGGGCTTCACGGACGAGGGCGCGAAAATCCTCTTGAACACCATGCCCGCCCGGCACGACCCCGCCCAGTGGGGCGCGGAGCCCTATGTGCTGGCCGCGGACGTGTCCGCGAACGCCGACCATTACGGGGAGGCGCTGTGGAGCTGGTACACCGGCTCGTCCGGCTGGTTTTTCCGCACGGTGCTGGAGGATCTTCTCGGCATCCGGCTTCAGGACGGCCATCTGGTGGTAGACCCCCATCTGCCCTCCGGCTGGGAGGGCTATGACGCGCAGATATGCTCGCGCCATATCCGCGTGCGCCGGGGCAAGGTGACGATAACCTGACCCATTCGATCCCCCGCCCTCCCGGCGGGGGAAATCTCTTTCCAATCCCTGACTTCACGGTGGAAATCCGACCGCATCAATGATATATTGTTGTGAAAAAGGGGGCATGCGCCATGCAGTACACGAGCCGGTACAGGTCGCCGCTGGGCGGCATCCTTCTGGCCGCCGACGGGGTCGGTCTGACGGGGCTGTGGTTCGAGGGGCAGAAATATTTTGCCCTGCGTCTGGATAAGGAGCGCGAGGAAAAGGAGACGCCCGTTCTCCGTCAGACAAAGCGCTGGCTGGATATTTATTTTTCGGGTCGGGAGCCGGATTTCACGCCGCCGCTCCATTTCACGGGGACCGCTTTCCAAAACGAGGTATGGAGGCTCCTGTCCTCTGTCCCCTACGGCCGGACTACGACCTACGGAGCCCTTGCCAGACGTCTCGCGGCGGAAAAGGGCCTCTCCCGTATGTCCGCTCAGGCGGTTGGCGGCGCGGTCGGCCGGAACGGGATCTCCATCATCGTGCCCTGCCACCGCGTCGTCGGGTCAAACGGGAGCCTGACGGGCTATGCCGGTGGCATCG
>CAZEXC010000009.1:24228-35490 GCA_964516625.1 uncultured Oscillospiraceae bacterium
CGGTTTTTCGTCCCCAGACGGAGCGCCGGGCCATGACAGAAGCGCCGGCAGACTCCGACGCGCATTAAAAATTTTCTCATAATTCAAAAAATAAACCAATTTGTTATATTAACATCTGGACAAAGCATAAGGGAGCGTGTATAATTATTAAATAAAATAAATAATGTTATCGGATGTTAATGCCGTCCATCGAGAGGGCTCATAACGCCGTATACATGTAAGGGAACATTTGATGAGGGTAAACAGGCGCAAAATCGAATTATGGCTTATCGACACGCTGGTATTCGCGGCTATATATTGGGGCATGGCTTTCCTGTCAGAGCAGGACATCAGCTCCCTGCAGGTAAACGGCGGCTTTACGCTCGTGAAAATGCTCGCGATGTACATATGCGTCATGGGCGCGCGCTTCGCCGCCCGGATATACCATAATATCTGGCGGTACGCCAGCGTTAACACCTATCTGCGCCTGATCATATGCGACGTGCTCGGCGGCTTTGTATTCCTTGTCCTTGGCCGGATCTTCCCCGTACTGAGCCTCGGTCTGGCGTACAGTCTTTTTACGCTCATGGCGCTCATTATCATCACGCTGTCCTCGCGCTTCCTGTATCAGGTATCTTACGCCCACAGGAACCGAAATTCCGACTCCCGCGTGACCGCGGGCGGCGACGGCGCCGGGATCCATAAGATAAACGTCGCCATCGTGGGCGCGGGGAACGTCGGCTCCACGCTGGCGGCCGAGCTGAGCCGGAACCCCAAGTCTCACTATAGTCCCCTCTGCTTTATCGACAACGACGAGAACAAGATTGGCGGCGAGATAAGCGGCCTGCGTATTTATCCCGAGGACGAGCATATCGTTGAGCGGATAAGATCCATGCCGGTGCAGGAGATCATCATCGCCCTTCCCGACGCCGCGCCTGAGGATAAGGAGCGGCTGTATAACCTCTATAAAAAAACGGACTGCAAAATAAAAATCTACGACTACCTCCTCAGCCGGGACGGCAAGGGCGCGGAGGATCGGAAGCTTCGGGAATTCAGCATCGAGGATCTCCTCTTCCGCGAAAGCATCGTGATAAGCTCTGAAATGGCGAAGTCCTATTATACCGATAAGACCGTCCTCGTGACCGGCGGCGGCGGGAGCATCGGCGCGGAGCTGTGCCGTCAGATTGCGAGCCTCGGGCCGAAAAAGCTGGTCATCCTCGATATTTACGAAAACAACGCCTACGATATCCAGCAGGAGCTCATTCGGACGTACGGCGAAAGGCTCCGTCTCGATACCATCATCGCCTCTGTGCGCGACGCAAAGCGTCTGGACGAGGTGTTCCGCGAGACGAGGCCGGATATCGTGTTCCACGCCGCGGCGCATAAGCACGTCCCCCTTATGGAGCGCAACTGCTCGGAGGCCATCAAAAACAACGTCATGGGCACGTACAACACCGCCAATATGGCGGAAAAATACGGCGCGCAGAAGTTCATCCTCGTGTCCACGGACAAGGCCGTCAATCCCACCAATATCATGGGCGCGAGCAAGCGCATCTGCGAGATGATTATCCAGTGCCGCAAGGACAGCCGGTGCGAGTTCGCCGCCGTGCGCTTCGGGAACGTCCTCGGCAGCAACGGCTCCGTCATCCCCCTGTTCAAAAAGCAGATAGCGGCCGGCGGGCCCATCACCCTGACGGATCACCGCATCATTCGGTATTTTATGACGATCCCGGAGGCCGTGGGTCTCGTCATGGAGGCCGGCGCGATGGCAAAAAACGGCGAGCTGTTCGTTCTGGATATGGGAAAGCCGGTACGCATCCTCGATCTGGCGGAGAATATGATCTACCTCTCCGGCCTTCGGCCCTATAAAGACATCGACATCGTCGAGATCGGCCTCCGCCCGGGGGAAAAGCTCTATGAGGAGCTTCTCATGAAGTCGGAGGAGCTCGACAAGACGCCGAACAAGATGATATTCATCGAGCGGGACAAGGGTCTGAGCCGTCAGGAGGTCGACGACAAGATCGAGATCCTCATGCGCGCCGTCCAGATGGAAGGCTACGACAACATCCTCGCGGCCGTGCGCCAGACAGTGCCGACGTTCCAGGATCCGGACGAGGCGAACAGGCGCGCGGAAGAAGCGGCGGAACAGGCTCTCCCGGTCGGCAAAACGGCAGCGACGGCAGCCGTGTAACAACGGCGTTGGGATGACTCCATCTTTCGCAAACGGCAGATCGCAGATACGAGGAAATCCGTAAATAGCAAGGCCGGGAGGCAGTTTCTTCTGTCTCCCGGCCAAGTGATCAGAAATCCGTTCTGTTGACCAAAAAGCTTCGGCGCAGCGGGCCCCGCTGCGCCGAAGCTTTATTCTTCCCCGTTGTTTTTTACAGCAGCTCAAACACGCCGGCCGCGCCCATGCCGCCGCCGATGCACATGGTGACGAGGGCGTACCTGCCCGCCGTCTCGGGGTCTTGCAGGTAATCCAGCGCCTTCATCGTCAAAAACGCGCCCGTCGCGCCCATGGGATGGCCGAGGGCCATGGCTCCGCCGTAGGGGTTCGTCTTGGCCATGTCGAAGCCCAGAGCGTCGATGCAGGCAAGGGACTGGGAAGCAAACGCCTCGTTTATCTCGATGACGTCCATCTGCTCCACGGTCATGCCCACCTGCTCCATGACCTTGGGGACGGCGAACATGGGGCCGATGCCCATGACGGTGGCGTCGCAGCCAGCGACGGCGAAGCCCTTCAGCCGCGCGATGGGCTTGATGCCGAGCTTTTCGGCAAGGCCGGAGGCCATGATAACGACGTAAGCCGCCGCGTCGGTGGTCTGGGAGGATGTCGCGGCGGTGACGGTGCCGTTTTCCCGGAAGCAGGGCTTCATGCCCGCCATTTTCTCCATGCTGGTCTTGAGGCTGCCGTCCATATCGGCCAGGATGCCGTCATCATATTCCACGATATTGCCGTCCTGATCGACGATGGGGATGATGCACTTGTTGAGCTTGCCCTCTTTCCTAGCCTTGGCGGCCAGAGTGTGGCTCCGCAGCGCCATCTCCTCCATGCGCTGGCGGGAGATGTTATAGCGCTCCACGACGCGCTCCGCCGTCTCGCCCATGGTCATATAACCGCCGATGTAGTTTTCGTCGAACCAGGGGTCCTTCTGTTCCTCGGGATAGGGAGAAAAGCACTTGGACATGCACTCCACGCCGCCGGCCACGACGCACTGCATCTGCCCGGCCAGAATGGCGTTCGAGGCGGTGGCGATAGCCTGCAGGCCGGAGGAGCAGAAGCGGTTGATGGTCTGGCCGCAGACGGACTCCGGCAGACCCGCGCGGTTGACGATCAGGCGGGAAGCGTTCATGCTCATCTCGTTGGTGGGGCTGGCGCAGCCGGTTATCACGTCGTCGATGAGGGCGGGGTCAAGCTGGGGCAGCTTGGCCAGCACGCCCTGAAGGGTCTGCGCGGCGTATTCGATGGGGTGCATCTGGGCCAGACCGCCCTTGCGGGCGCGGCAGCAGGGGCTGCGGCCATAGGCCACGATCACGGGTTCGTTGCTCATATACGTTTTCTCCTTCAGTGTTTTTTCTGGCTTTTTCTGGCTTGAGTATAGCATACATTTTCCCCAAATTGAAGCGTCCAAAGCCCCGGCGGATTATTTAGTGTTTAACAATGTGCCGGGCGTGAAATATTTTTTGCGTAAATTTATATAAAACGCTTTACAAATTATATTTTGTGTGATATGATACATATGAGGTGAAAGCCATGAAGAAAACCCTTTACAGTCTGATGCTGTCCGACGACGTGGTGCGGGAGATCGATCGGCTGGCCCACCAGCGGGGCACGAACCGCTCCGCCCTCGTGAATCAAATCTTAGCCGAATACGCCCAGCTCATCACCCCGGAGCGGCGCATACACGATATTTTCCGCCAGATTGGGGAGATACTCGATTCCGACAGGGAGCTGGTGCCCTTCGTGGCGCCGAACGCCATGACGATGAGCATGAAGTCGAGCCTCCAGTACCGTTACCGCCCGACGGTAAAATATTCCGTGGAGCTCTACCGCGACCGGGGCGAGGCGCTGGGGGAGCTGTCCGTCGTGTTCCGCACCCAGTCGGAGGCGCTTCTCGCCGCCATGGAGCAGTTTTTCCGCCTGTGGAAGCAGGTGGAGGACGAGCTTATCGCCCGGTATCTCCCAAGGCCGGTGGAATACGCCCTGTACGGCGGGCGGTTCACGCGCTCCATCGTTCTGGACACGCAGCGGGACTACTCCACCGGCGACATCGCCCGGGCCATCAGCGCGTATGTCCGTCTGTTCGACCGGCTGATGAAAGGGTATCTGAGCGGCGGGATGGCCCCGCAAACCATACGTCAGGAGTATATTTCCTGGCTTCAGGCAGGAAATACGCCCCTTTAAAAACAGGAAAGGAAGTGTCATAGCATGAACAGCGATAAGCTCACGCAAAAAACCATCGAGACCATAAACAGCGCCACCGCTATGGCGCGGGAAAACGACAACCAGTACGTCACGCCGGAGCATCTGCTGTACGCCCTGCTGGACGCGGACGGCGGCCTTATCCCAACGCTTCTCGGCCGCATGGGGGCCGACTGCGACGAGATGCTGTCCGCTCTTGACGCCGCCATCGGGCGGCTGCCCAAGGTGCAGGGGGCGCAGAGCATCTACCCCTCCAACGAATTTGGAAAGGTCCTCGACTTCGCGCAGAAGATCGCGGAAAAGCTCAAGGACGAATACGTTTCCGTCGAGCATCTCATGCTGGGTATCTTCGCCCACGAGACGCCGGATATAAAAGCCATCCTCCGCGCCCAGAACGTCACGAAGGACGGCTTCACCAAAGAGCTTGCCAACGTCAAGACCGGCCGCGTCACCTCCGACAACCCGGAGGACACCTACGACGCGCTGGAGAAATACGGCACGGATCTGGTCGCCCGGGCGCGGGCAAACGAGCTTGACCCGGTGATAGGCCGCGATAACGAGATACGGAACGTCATCCGCATCCTCTCCCGCAAGACGAAAAACAACCCCTGTCTCATCGGCGAGCCGGGCGTCGGCAAGACCGCCATCGCGGAGGGGCTCGCGCAGCGCATCGTGCGCGGCGACGTGCCGGAGGGACTGAAGGACAAGACCATTTTCTCCCTCGACATGGGCGCGCTGGTGGCCGGGGCGAAGTACCGCGGCGAATTTGAAGAGCGGCTGAAGGCCGTTTTGGAGACGGTCTCGAAGTCCGAGGGACGCATCATCCTCTTCATCGACGAGCTTCACACCATCGTCGGCGCGGGAAAGACCGAGGGAAGCATGGACGCCGGGAACCTCCTCAAGCCCATGTTGGCGCGCGGGGAGCTTCACTGCATCGGCGCGACGACGCTGGACGAGTACCGCAAATATATCGAAAAGGACGCGGCGCTGGAGCGGCGGTTCCAGCCCGTTCTCGTGGATGAGCCGACGGTGGAAGACACCATCTCCATCCTCCGCGGGCTCAAGGAGCGGTACGAGATATTCCACGGCGTACGCATCCACGACGCGGCGCTGGTGGCGGCGGCGACGCTTTCCGACCGCTATATCACCGACCGCTTCCTGCCGGACAAGGCCATCGACCTCGTAGACGAGGCGTGCGCCCTCATCCGCACGGAGATAGACTCCATGCCGTCGGAGCTGGACGACATCCGCCGCCGCATCATGCAGCAGGAAATAGAGGAAATGGCGCTCAAGAAGGAAACGGACCGTCTGAGTCTGGATCGGCTTGAAAAGCTCCGGGCGGAGCTTGCGGCGAACAAGGAAGAATATAACGCCATGAAAGCCCGCTGGGAGGCGGAAAAGGCGGAGGTGGACGCGGTCAAGACCGTGAAGGCGGAGATCGAGCAGTGTACCGCCGACATCGAACGCGCCCAGCAGGCGTATGAGTATGAAACGGCGGCGCGGCTGAAATACGAGACCCTCCCCGCCCTGCAAAAGAAGCTGGAGGACGCGGAAAACGCCCCCGGCAAAAAGGGCGATTCTCTCGTCCACGACACGGTGACAGAGGAGGAGATTGCCGGTATCGTCGCCCGCTGGACGGGCATCCCCGTGTCCCGCCTGATGGAGGGCGAGAGGGAAAAGCTCCTGCATCTGGAGGATATCCTCCACGAGCGGGTCGTCGGCCAGGACGAGGCCGTCCGCCTCGTGACGGAAGCCATTTTGCGCTCCCGCGCCGGTATCTCCGACCCGAACCGCCCCATCGGCTCGTTCCTGTTCCTCGGCCCCACGGGCGTGGGCAAAACGGAGCTGGCAAAGAGCCTTGCACAGGCGCTTTTCGACGACGAGCACAACATGGTGCGTATCGACATGACGGAGTACATGGAAAAATTCTCCGTTTCCCGTCTCATCGGCGCGCCGCCGGGATATGTGGGCTACGACGAGGGCGGCCAGCTTACCGAGGCCGTGCGCCGCAAACCGTACAGCGTCGTCCTCTTTGACGAGGTGGAAAAGGCCCACCCGGACGTTTTCAACATTCTCCTGCAGATACTGGACGACGGGCGCATCACCGACTCTCAGGGGCGGACGGTGGATTTCAAAAACACCATCATCATCCTGACCTCCAATCTGGGAAGCCCGTACCTGCTTGACGGCATCGGGGCCGACGGCGAGATAACGCAGTCCGCCCGGGACGCGGTGACAAACGAGCTGAAAGCCACCTTCCGGCCGGAGTTTTTGAACCGTCTGGACGAGACGGTGTTTTTCAAGCCCCTTACGAAAGCCGACCTGACCCGCATCATCGGCATCCTGACGGGCGCGCTCCGCGGCCGTCTGGCGGAAAAGGAGCTGGGGCTGGAGTTCACGGACGCCGCCTGCGCCCATATCATCGACCACGGCTTCGATCCCGTGTACGGCGCCCGGCCGCTGAAGCGCTATTTGCAGGCGAAAGCGGAAACGCTCATCGCAAAGAAGATACTTTCCGGCGATCTCCCGGCCGGTTCGACCCTTGTCATAGACGAGGACGGCGGCGAGCTTGTGTGCGGCGTGCGCGCGCCGGAAAAATGATCCGGCTTTGTCCGAAAAGGGCTTTTGACAAACTGAGGAAGCGACCGTTTCACGGCCGCTTCCTCAAATATTTCGGCGTTATATGAGCGCCTGCTCGTTTATGATGAGCTTAAATTCCAGCCCCAGCTTTTCCGCCGCCTTGCGGCAGAGTATCATGCGATCCATAAAGATTTCAAAATAATCCATCACCGAGCCGTAATGCGCGTCTACCGTCAGCTTGAGCTTTATGATGGTGTGGTTCTCGTTGATTTTCAGGGCGGATTTTTTCACGGAGTAGTTGACCCGGTCGTGGATATCGAAGGTCGTCTTGTCGTGGTTCCGCACGCGGCTGCGGCGCACGTCGGACTTGTCCGCCAGAATGAGCGCCGCCGCGACGCCGTTCACGGGAACGCCGGTGCCCTCGTCGTGGTTGCCGATGGCGGTGACGACGGTGGCGATATCCTCCGGCGGAAACTCCATCTCGTCCAAAATGCGGAACGCCATGATAGCGCCGCTCTGGGAATGGGCGATGCGGTTCACCAGATTCCCGATATCGTGCAGATAGCCCGCAATCTTCACGAGCTCCACGTCGTGCGCCGGATAGCCGAGCGTTTCAAGGATATAGCCCGCCGTCTCCGCCACGCGCGTGACGTGGGCGAAGCTGTGCTCCGTGTAGCCCAGAGCGAGCAGCGACGCGTCCGCTCGGGAGATGTAGGTATTGATTTTTTCGTTTTTCCTCAGTTCGTTAAAGCTTATCATATTTCCCAGTATAGCACGAAATCGTAAGGATATAAGGTCTGAAAAGTAAAAGTTTTGTAAAAAAGGGGCCCCGCGTATCGCAGGGCCCCTCGGAAAGGCCGGTCATCAGGCGTCGGTCGGAGACCCCGTTTCGGTGGTGGTGGGGTCGGTGGTGTTAGCGTTGGTGTCGGTTGGACTTTCGGGATCGGTGGTATCGTCGTCGCCGCCGCCGATATTGTTGACATCATCGCCGCCGCCGACATCCGGGGGATCGGTAGCGGTGACATTGGTGTTGCCGCCGTCACCGCCGCCGTTTTCTTCGTTGTCAATCCCGTTCAGCGCGTCCGGCGTATCCGTCAGTATGGTCGTGCCGCTGGTGGCCGCGGTCGTCTCCTCCGTCGTGTAGAAGGTCACGCTGAAATTGACCGAGCTGCCGTCGGCCAGAGCCACGCTTATGGAATGGACGCCGGCGTCCAGCGTCGCCAGATAGGACGCGCTGATGGTAATAGCGCCGTCCCCGATGGTGTAGTTGCTGATGGCCAGCGCGGAGCCGTCGACGCTCACGCCGGTGACGGAAGCGCTGTCGCCGATATCCAGCACGAGGTCTTCGTCGGAGGACAGGTCATACATGACGCTGTTCTGCGTGAAGAGAACGAACGTCAGCGACTGCTTCGGGTCGTCCGTAGCGGTGAAGCGGATGAGCTCGCTGACAACGCTCTCCAGCGTGTCGGGGTCTTCCGCGGTCTCGGACGCCATGCTCATGGAGCTTGCGTAATAGGTCACGGAATCGTTCCAGTACGAGAGCGTGGAAAATTCGTCAAAGCTGTCGCCGTCCTCCGGCTCGACGTTCTCGTACAGCCAGCGGGTACGCACTTCGTTGTCGTCCATGACGAAGTTTTCAAGCTCGTCGTCAAGGTTCAGATAATTTTCGTTGTTCACAAGGGCAAAGCGGGTCTCGCCGCTGACGATATCGGAGGAGTCGGCGGTCCAGAGCATGCCCTCGACCACGTCGTCGGCGATCGTGTAATTGCCGGAGGCGTCCTTTTCGACCTCGACCTCGATGGTGCGGAGCTCCTCGCCGCTGTAGTTGAGAAGAACCGTAGCGGTAATGGGCTCCTCCTCCGCGGCGTCCTCCTCCGCGGCGTCCGGGTCGAAGAAGGTGACGTCGGATTCGGTGTCGGCGGCGTCAGGGTCGTTGACGACGGCGATGATATAGGAGCCGTTCTCGGTCATGGCGTCGGCCTGCGTGAATTCACCCTGCACGAGCGTGTCATAAAGGCCGTAATCGACGGGCTCTTCCTCCGGCTCCTGCGTGGGCTCCGGCGTGGCCGTGGGCTCCGCCGTGGGGGTCGGTTCGGGGTTGGCGCTGATGACCTCAAAGGCAAAGGGGGAAAGGCTGCTCACCTGGAAAGATACGGAGTTGTTGGCAATGAGATATGTACCGACAAGCTCCCAGCTCCCGTTGGCGCAATGATATACGGCAAGTCCGTCGTCATCGGGGAAAGCGTCGTTGGAAACGGTTATGATGAAGGGGCCGTTGTCGGCGGCTTTTCCCGTCAGGGAAATCTCCATCAGGATAAGATCCGCGTCATCGTCCGCGATATCGGGACGCAGCGTGCCGGAATAAATGGAGAGCTTGTCCGAAACGTCCTTGCCGGTCGCGTCCTGAACGGCGACCTGCGTGGGCAGGGTGTTCACCGGCTCGGCGGTGTCGGTCAGAAAAGACCGCAGACAAAGAAAACCGAGGACTACGATGACCAGCACGAGCACGATGATCAGTATCCACAGCTTCCAGTTGGCGCCACGGGATGAATGCATAATATCACTACCTTATCAAAGAGATGACGTTATTATATATGAAGCGCACGAAAAATGCAACAAAAAATAACGAATTATTACAAATAAAGAGAGGAAACGCGGGGAAATCATGGCGCGGCAAAGCGCGCGGAGGGCGGGAACGCCCAAATAATTTGGCGATTTGCGAGAAATAAGGCTTGACATACGGAGGAGAAATCGGTATAATCAAAAAGCTGTCAACAGCGCGTGGCCGAGTAGTTCAGTCGGTTAGAACGCCGGCCTGTCACGCCGGAGGTCGAGGGTTCAAGTCCCTTCTCGGTCGCCAGCTGCTGTAGCTCAGTCGGTAGAGCGCGTCATTGGTAATGACGAGGTCGGCGGTCCGAATCCGCCCAGCAGCTCCACAAAAAACCCAGTGATTTCAAGCCCTTTGGGACTTGGTCACTGGGTTTCGTGTTTTCCTGAAGGGTAACGGTCTCCGAACAGACCCGGACAGAGCGTGATGAGACCGTGACGGCGGATTTCCCCACGCTGCGTGAACAAATTGAAAGGCTCCTGATTTTTGGGAGGTCGGTGCTGTTTTCCGCCCGGCTATGCCATTTCCTTCGGACAGTGTTAAGCGGCTTGAATTAGGGTGTCTGCCTTGAAATGTGTCCTTACAGCAGCCCGCCCAGACCGCCGAGCCCGCCGGTTATGCGGCTCATGGATTGGGCGGAGGCGTCCTCCGCCAGACGGAGCGCCTCGTTCACCGCGGCCACGACCATATCCTGAAGCATTTCCACATCCTCGGGGTCAACGGCCTCCGGGTCGATGAGGATCTCCGTTACCTCCCGCTTGCCGCTGACGGTGGCTTTCACGACCCCGCCGCCGGAAGCGGCCGTATAGGTCTGCGTCTCCAGATCCTCCTGCATTTTCATGAGATCCTGCTGCATTTTCTGCGCCTGCTTCATCATGGCGGCCTGATTCATGCCGCCGTAAGATCCGCCGCGAAATTGACTTCTTCCCATAAGTATATTCTCCTGTTCTGTTCTGCGTAATGAACCTTTCGATCTCATCCTCACCGGCGGCCGGGCCCATGATCCCGCCCCCGAAGGATGCCGGTATCTTTCTTTTTCGTTCCCGGTCTATCGATTTCAAAGACGTTTGCGGGCCGCGTCATTCAAATTTGACGTTTGAAAACCTGCCAAGGGCGTCGAGCTTGCCGGTATCCGGCGCGGACGGCGCTTTTTTCGCCTCGTCGGTGAATACCACGCGCACGGCGCGTCCGGCGAGAGCGGAAAGCTCCGTCTGGAACAGGCTCACGGTATCGGGCGTGTCCAGCAGCATTTTGGCGATGGGCGTGGCAAGATACACCGTCATCGTATCTCCCGCGAGCTCCCCGACGGACTGCGACGCGGTAGTGAGCATAGCGTAGGCGCTCATGTCAAGCTTACCGCGCAGGCGCTCAACGAGCGCGTCCCATATGTCCGTATCTCCGGCGGCGTGAGGCGCTTCATGGGATACGGGGGACGGCGCGGGCGCGGGGTCTTCCGTCCGGGGCGCGGGCGCTTCCGGCGCTTTCGGCGGGGCAAGCTCCAACTCCTCCGGCGGCGCGTCGTCGTCCGTGTACCATGGCATATCGTCCTGAGAGTCTGACGGCGCTTCCAGCGGCGCTTCCGGCGCATGGACAGCCGGCGCGTCAGCGGGCGCGGCGGGCAGGCCGCTTTTTACCGCCGCCTCCAGCCGGGATATCCTGCTGCGCAAAGCGG
>CAZEXC010000010.1:0-26792 GCA_964516625.1 uncultured Oscillospiraceae bacterium
CACATCCCCGAGGGAAGCAATTCCCCCGGGGTATTTTTTTGCTGTTTTCGCGGGGCCTTTCAGCCGCCGTCCGTCCCGCCGCCGGTAAATTCCTTCAGCAGGGAGAGGAACACATCCATTTGGATGGGCTTTGGCAGATGGGCGTTCATGCCGCTTTCCATGGAGCGTTTTCTGTCCTCCTCGAGGGAGTTTGCCGAAAGCGCCACGATGGGGATATTGGCCAGCGCCGGGTCAGGGAACGCGCGAATGGTGCGGGCGGCGGTGTGGCCGTCCATGACGGGCATCTGAATGTCCATCAGGACGAGCGTATAAAACCCCGCCTCGGACTGGCGGATCTTATCGACGGCCACCTGACCGTTTTCCGCGGTGTCCACCAGAAAGCCCGCGTCCTCCAGCAGCGCCGCAAACAGCTCGCGGTTTATGTCGTTATCCTCCACCAGCAGGATGCGGTACTGCCCGCCGACAGCCGTTTCCGACAGGGGGGAGGACGCTTCCTTCTCATCCTTTCGGATGGGGAGCGTCAGATTGATGAAAAAGCTGCTCCCCTCGCCGACCGTGCTTTCCACGGTGAGCGTGCCGCCCATGAGCTCCACCATGCTCCTGGCAAGCGTCAGACCGAGGCCCATGCCGGGAACGCCGCTGAGGGTGGTGCTTGTCTGCCTTTCAAAGGGGTCGAAAATGCCGGAGAGCTTTTCCGGATCGATGCCGATGCCATTGTCCTTTACCGTAAAACAGAAAGCGGCGTATTCGCTTGCGGGCGAGTATTTTTCCGCGGCGGATATTTTGACCTGTCCGCCCCGGGGCGTATACTTTACGGCGTTATTGACAAGGCGCAGAAGCGTCTGCTCGAGCTTTTTGGCGTCGCAGTATACCGCGCTGTGCTTCAAGTCGGTCAGCTCCAGAGAAAGCTGGATGTTTTTCTCCGCCGCCATGGACAGGGTATCCGCCTGCACGGTTCGGAGTATCGAGAGAAGGTCGCAGGCGCTTTCCTCGGTGCGTATCGTCCCGCTTTCCATCTGGGACAGCTCCAGCACGTCGCCGATAAGCGACAGGGTACGGCTGCTGTATTTTTCGATCTCGTCAAGGCATTCCCTGAGCATATCCGGGTCGTTCAGATTCTTTTTCGCAAGGGAGATATAGCCCATCACGGTGTTCATGGGCGTGCGGAGATCGTGGGACATATTGGACAGGAAGGTGTTTTTCGCCTCGACGGCGGCGTTTGCCTTGCTCAGCGCGCGGGAAAGAAGCTCCCGCTGCTCCACCTCGCGGAGTATTTCATCGTCCACGCGGCGGTAGCCCAGAACGATCTGGGAGACATGGTCGCCCGGCCCGACATCCGCCATGTGAAGCTGCAAATGGACGGGCTTATCGTTTTCGATAATGCGGTAAACGATCTGATATACGTTGGATCGGGAAAGCTGCCGGCGGATGTTGTCCGGGTCGAGCGCATGGGATACCCTTTCCCTGTCCTCCGGGTGGACCCAGCGGGCGATATATTCGTTGTGGAAGCCGGTAAAGCTCTGGAGAAGCTGCCCGACGTTTTCGATGTCGAGGACGCGCTGGCTCGTTTGGTAGGGCTGCATCTGATCCTCGTCCAGATCGACATAGAAAATGGATTCGTAGTCCAGACTGAAGCCCTCGATGATTTTCAGCCTCCGGCGAAGCTCCTGGTTTATGGATTCCAGCTCCGCGGCGCGTTCTTCGATCTGTCGGCGGCGCTTATCGGTCGCGTCGGCCACAAAAACATAGAAAAAACCGCCGGAATTTTCGCTCGCGATAAAATGGCCGTAGTCCTCTATCCAGCGAATCGTCCCGTCCTTCTGCACGATACGGTATTCCACATAATCCAGATCGTACTGACTGTTCTCTATCTGCTGGGCGATGGAGATTTCCACGCTGTCGAGATCGTCGGGATGGACGATGCCGCGGAAGGAGTTGCCGGTCAGCTCTTTTAACTCATCGAGCGTGTCACAGCCGAAAAGCTGTATCAGCGCCTGATTGCAGTAAAGAAGCTCCTCGTCCCCGTCTGCGCGGTAGATAAAGAAGCCGCCCGGCATACGATCCGTTATGAGCTTTGTATGTATGGCGGCCTGTACCTGCTGCAAAGCCAGAAGCGGCTGGAGTCCCGGCGAGTTCAAAAGCTCCCGTATCTGCGGGTCGTTTCCCGCGTTCTGCATGTTCAGCGCATTCAGAAGTTCCTGCAACGTGTTATGATCGTCGTTCAAAAAAAACACCGCCTAAATTCATAGGTTTCTGCTTCAACTATATTGTAGAATACCATTTTTTTCGCGATCTGTCACCAAGTAATTCATATTTTATTTATAAGTTTTTTTAAACGATAAAAATTATCTAAAAAAACGGGCTCGAGACCGTTTTCCCGAGACCGTTTTTATTGCGGCAGTCAGCCGCCGAGATAGGCTTTTTTGATTTCGTCGCTTTGGGCAAGCTCCCGGCCCGTGCCGGAGAGGGTAACGCGGCCCGACTCCAGAACATAGGCGCGGTCGGCGATTTGAAGCGCCATCTCCGCGTTTTGCTCCACGAGAAGGATGGTGGTGCCTGCCTGATGCATCCGCTTTATGATGTCGAATATCTGTTCGACCAGAATAGGCGCAAGGCCCATGGACGGCTCGTCCATCATCATAAGCTTCGGGTGGCTCATGAGCGCCCGGCCCATGGCCAGCATCTGCTGCTCGCCGCCGGAGAGCGTGCCCGCGATCTGGGAGCGGCGCTCCTTGAGGCGGGGGAAGCGCTCGAAGACCATATCCAGGTCATCCCGGGGCACAGACTTGTGGATATAAGCGCCCATTTCAAGATTTTCCATAACGGTCATCTGAAGGAAAATGCGCCGTCCCTCGGGGACGTGGGCCAGACCTTTGGCGGGCAGCTTATAGCTGTCCATGTGGGTGATGTCCTCATCGAGGAAGGTTATCTTTCCGTTTTTGGGGTGCATCATGCCGGAGACCGTCTTGAGCGTGGTGGATTTTCCCGCGCCGTTTGCGCCGATGAGCGCGACGATCTCGCCCTCCTCCACATGGAAGGAGATGCCCTTCAGGGCATGTATATTGCCGTAATAGACGTCGATATTCTCCACGTTCAGCATTATTCCCTCGCCCCCTTCTTGCCGAGGTAAGCCTCGATGACCGTCGGGTCGTTTTTTATCTCGTCCGGCGTGCCCTTGGCAATGATTTTTCCGTAGTTGAGGACGCAGATGCCCTCACAGATGCCCATGACGAGGTTCATGTCGTGCTCGATAAGGAGAACGGCGATCTGGAAGGTGTCGCGTATTTTACGGATGTTCTGCATAAGCTCGTCGGTCTCCGACGGGTTCATGCCCGCCGCCGGCTCGTCAAGCAGCAGAAGGCTGGGATTTGTCGCCAGAGCGCGAAGTATCTCCAGACGCCGCTGGGCGCCATAGGGCAGGGAACCGGCCTGATGGTCGGCCATGTCCTGCATATCGAAGATGCTCAAAAACTCCATGGCGCGCTCGCGGGCGATTTTTTCCGTTCTCC
The DNA here is from genome assembly GCA_964516625.1 of uncultured Oscillospiraceae bacterium. GTDB lineage: Bacteria > Bacillota > Clostridia > Oscillospirales > Oscillospiraceae > CAJOIG01. Next base: position 3,510 of record CAZEXC010000010.1, read on the forward strand.
AATAGGCGGGAAGGCGCAGCACACTGTGAGCGACAGAGCATTTTATCTCGTTATGCAGTCCCACAAGGACATTGTCCATAACGGACATATCCTTGAAAAGCCGAATATTTTGGAATGTCCGGGCGATGCCGAGCTGACAGACCTGACTGGTTTTCAGACCGCGGGTATCCTTGCCGTCGAGAAGGATCGTTCCGAAAGTGGGCTGATACACGTTCGTCAGGAGATTGAACACCGTGGTCTTTCCCGCGCCGTTGGGGCCGATGAGCCCGGCGATCTCCGTCCGGCCGATGGTCAGGTTGAAATCGTCCACGGCGGTGAGGCCGCCGAAACGGATGCCGAGGTGATGGCACTCCAGCACGGGGTGCATCTCCAGGTCGCGCTCCGGTATATAGGCGTTGGAGGGGACCTGAGCGAGTTTTGTCTTACTCATTGCCCGCGCCTCCTTTCTTTTTCCTGCGTCGGAAGAGCTTCCCGTTTATCATATCCTCCAGAATGCCGGTGAGGGAGAAATCACACCGCCCCATGAGCCCGGAGGGCTTGAAAATCATGACGATGATAAGGAGCAGGGCATAGATGAGCATACGATACTCGTTCAGGCTCTGAAGGACGAGGGGAAGCGCGGTGAGCACCGTTGCCGCAATCACGGAGCCGAGCATACTGCCCATGCCGCCGAGCACCACCATGACAAGGATGTTGATGGAGGCCATGAAGTCAAAGCTCTTGGGGAACAGGCTCCCCTGATACCCGGCATACAGCGCGCCGGCGATGCCGGCAAAAAACGCCGATACGGCGAAGGTGAACACCTTGTAGTATGTGAGATTTACGCCGCAGGCATCCGCCGCGATCTCGTTATCCCGTATGGCGAGGATAGCGCGCCCGTGGCGGGAGTGCATGATGGTATGGATCACATAACAGGTCACGGCGACAGCGGTGAAAATGACAAAGAAATTCGCGTGCTTCGGGATATTCAAAAGACCGGGCGTACCGCCGGTGATGCCCGGCAAATTGATGATGCAGATGCGGATGATCTCGCCGAAGCCCAGCGTGATGATGGCCAGATAGTCGCCCTTTAACCGCAGCGCCGGAATGCCGATGATCACGCCAAAGATGGCGGCGGCAACGCCGGCGGCGATAAGGCCGAGAAGGATAGACAGCCAACTGGGCATAGCCAGAGAGGCTTTCCATACGAGCGCGCCGACATACGCGCCGACAGCCATGAATCCGGCGTGACCCAGAGGAAGCTGGCCGAGGTAGCCCGTCACCATGTTGAGGCTGACGGCCAGAATGATGTAGATGCCGATCTGCTGGATGATGGCGGTGGTGGCGCGGTTAAAAGCGCCGTTTCCTATCAAATAGGAGCCGAGAGCCAGAAATACGACGGTCAGCAGTAAATTTATGCCGTAACGGACAGGCATGGAAATATGTTTTTCGTTCTTTTTCATCCCGGCGCCTCCTTAGACCTTCTCGGTCATGGAACGGCCCATAAAGCCGGTGGGCTTTACGAGAAGAACAACGACCAAAACGGCATATACCACCGCGTCCGTCCAACTGGAAAGACCCAGAGCGTTGACAAGCACCTCCGCCATACCGATGGCAAAGCCGCCCAGCATGGCGCCGGGGATGGAGCCGATGCCGCCCAGCACCGCCGCGACAAACGCCTTGATGCCGAGCAGATAGCCTGTTGTGGGCTTTACCTGCGGCACGCTGCAGCAGTAGAGGATCGCGCCGATGGCGGCCAGCGCCGCGCCGACGGCAAAGGTAAACGTGATGGTGTTATTTACGTTGATACCCATAAGCTGCGCCGCGCCGGTGTCCTCCGAGACCGCGCGCATGGCCTTGCCGATCTTGGTTTTCTGCACGAGGATCGTCAGCACGGCCATGGCGATGACCGCCACAAGGATCGTAACGAGCGTGGTCAGGGACACATTCAGCCCGCCAAGGGAATATGTAACGCCGGGAATAATGGAGGTGTTCGGGAAGCTGCGGGGATCGGCGCCCCAGATGAGCTGCGCAAGGTTTTCCAGAAAATAGGAAACGCCTATCGCGGTAATCAGGAGACTGATGCGCGGAGCCTGACGCAGCGGCTTATACGCGACCTTTTCGATAAGGCAAGCAAGCAAAATGCAGCCCAGGATCGAACAGGCAACGGCGATAATGGGCGATATTTCCGCCGCAATCAGCAGAAGGGCAATGTAGCCGCCCACCATGATAATATCGCCGTGGGCAAAGTTCAAAAGCTGGATGATTCCATAAACCATGCTGTAGCCAAGGGCGATCAGCGCGTATATGCTTCCCAGCCGGAGACCGTTCAAAAGCTGCTGCAAAACGATCATTTAGGTTCCACCTCTCTCTGTGAATAAACGCGACCGGGAGGGGAGAACCCTCCCGGTCGTATGCGGGAAATGCTCAAAAATAAATCAGTAGCTGCCCCAGAATTCCTCAGCGCCGTCCACGATGTTCAGGATAGCGGCGGTCTTCTGCGGGTCGTTGTGGTCGTCATAGGTCACATGGCCGGTGACATAGTCGCTGTCCGTGGCGGCCATGGCGTCGATGATTGCCTGACCATACTCGTCGGTGCCGTATTCGGCGTCACCGGCCTCGGCCACAGCGATGGCGTCGCAGAGGATCCATGCGGCATCATAGCCCTGAGCCGCGAACATGTTGGGAACCTCGCCGTCGTACTTCTCGGCAAAATCAGCCAAGAATGTCTGCACGAGCTCGGACGTGTCCGCAACGGAGTAGCCGGAGCAGTAGTAAGCGCCGTCAACAACAGCGGGATCGGTGACAACGTCGAGCACAGAGGCCCAGCCATCGACGCCCAGCAGCGTTGCGGTGATGCCGGCGGCATCGGCGGCCGCGGCAATCAGAGCGACGTCGTTGTAGTAAACGGGCAGGAACAGGACGTCGGGCTCCGCAGCCGCGATATTGGCAAGCTGGCCGGAGAAATCGACGCTGCCGGAGGCATAGCTCTCCGTGGCGACGACCTCAAGCCCCAGCTCCTCGCACTGGGCCAGAAAATACTCATACACGCCCTTGGAATAGGTGTCGCCGTTATCATAGAGGATAGCGGCAGTGGCAGCGCCCAGCTCGTTGTAAGCGAAGTTTGCCATGGTGACGCCCTGGAAGGGGTCGATGAAGCAGGAGCGGAACATGTTGCTGTAAACCGTGTCCGTATCCTCATCATAGGTGATGGAGGCCGCAGTGGCGGAGGCGGTGATCATAGGCATATTGTCGTTCTGGCTCTCGGCCACGACAGCGGTGCACGGGCCGGTGGTCACATCGCCGATGATGGCGACGACGCCGGAGTCAACCAGAGAGTTGTAGCCGGTGATGGCCTTGGTCGTATCGCCTTCCTCGTCGTAGTAAACGACGCTGACCTGCTTGCCGTTGATACCGCCGTTGGCGTTGAGCAGGGAAATATACAGGTCGACGCCGTCCTTGACGGCAAGACCGTACTGCGCGACGTTGCCGGTCTCCGGCCCGAGCCAGCCGATGACGATATCGCCCTCGGCAGATTCGCCTGCGGAATCCCCGGTCTCGTCGGCTGCGGCGTCAGCCTCAGCCGCGGAATCTTCGGTCTCGTCGGCGTTATCGCTTGTTTCGTCGGTGCTGCTGGAGCAGCCGGCAAAGAGCGCGACGCACATGACAAGAGCCAAGAGCAGCGCAAGAAGCTTCTTCATCTCTTTCATTGTGTTTACCTCGTTTCCAAAAGTATATTTTCTCCCGTCCGCCAGAAAGAGGACAGATGAAAATCGATAAAAGTAAAAAAAATAAACTAAAGCATGAGATTATCTTATGGAACAAATATCTCATGCTTTAATATAGTATTCAAAAAAAGAAATGTCAATATGCACAAATCATGTTTGTGGAAATTGTACTTTCTAACAGTTGCGAAAGCGTTTGGTTTTGGGCAAGAAAACGAACGGGGTTCAGGGGACAAAGCGATAACCCAGTCCGCGCACGGTCTGGATATGCGTCGGATGGCCGGGATCCGCCTCGACCTTGTTCCGAAGGCGGTTTATATATACGACGATGGCGCTGTCGTCCACGCTCGTGTTGCCCCAGATCAGGTCATAGATGGAGCTTTTCGAGAAAATGCGGTTCGGGTTGTCGAGAAACAGCTTCATGATGGCGCTTTCCTTGGAGGACAGGGGAACCTCCACGCCGTCCTTGTAGAACTTGAGCGTTTCGTTGTCGAAGCGGAAAGGCCCGGCCTCGATGCAGACGGCGCCGGAGGTCTGCCAGCGGCGCAGAAGCGCCTTTACCTTGGCGGCCAGCGTCACGGGGTTAAAGGGCTTTGTGATATAGTCGTCCGCGCCTATCTCGAGGCTGTAGAGTATATCGACGTCCTCCGTGCGGCCGCTGACGACCATGACGGGTATCTGGTTGCCGCTGTCGCGCAGGGCGTGGAGCACCTCGAAGCCGTCCATGCCGTCAAGGTTTATGTCCAGCAGTATAATATCGAAAGAGCCCGTGCTCAGCATATCAAGAGCCTCCTGGCCGGAGGCGGAAGGAGTAGATTGGATGCCGCTGCTGGTAAGTACCTTTTCGAGGGTGTTTCGGACGGCGGCATCGTCCTCGACAATAAGAGCTTTCGGGGTCATAGCGGGTTCTCCTCCTGTAAAGAGTTGACAAAAAGATGTTGAATATTTTAAAATCATACTGTATACAGCATTTTACCCTATTATACTACGCTCTTTGATTTTTCACAAGTGTTTAACGGAGCAGTTTTATGAAACAACGAAAAATCCTGATTATCATGGGTCTTACTGTGCTGGCGATGGCGATGATCGTCATCGGGCTTTTCCGTGTGGTTCGCGTCTATCAGCGCTACAAGGAAGATATAATTTCCTATGAAAGCGGGCATCTGGACAGCATCGTAAGCACCACCGCCCGCAGCGTGGACTGGATGATGCGCGACTATGCCTCCCAGATCGAGCAGCTTCTCTACAGGCGGACGGTATCTCAGGCTGAGGAAGATTACATCCAGTCGGGAGACCCGGAGGCGATGCGCCTTCTTCTGTCGAATCCGTCGATCCTTCAGCCCGGCATGTCCGCCTGCATCGCCGTATATAACGGGGACGGCGATCTTCTGGCGCAGACGGACGACGGTTTCCCGCAGCCCGTCAGCGAGGACGAGGAGCTCGGGGATGAGATGTACATCCGGGAGGATACCGCCGGTGAGTTCTGGTTCGTGTTCACGCAGACGTCGGAAAACGGGCTTTACTATGAGCTTGCGGTGCCGGTTCAGTCGATATTTTCCTATCAGGCGAACACAGCCAACGTCGGTCAGTACGGCTATCTTTTCCTGATTGACTCCGAGAGCCGCTTCATTTCCTTCTCATCCGAGCAGGAGAGCGCGACGATGAGCATACAGGCGCTTATCGAAAGCGATCCCGACATCGACGAATCCGCGCTGGAGGAGCTGGCCGTCCGGCGCAGCTCAAGCCCAAGCGATTACATTGTTTTCCGCTATCCGTGGAACACATCGTTTTTCAACGGGAACCTGTCTACCGAGACGCTGGTTCTCACCAGCGCGCTCAACACGAGCAGCGGAGGCATCGTTTTCGGCGCGGCCGTGAGCTTTCAGGAATTTAATTCCTTCCTGTCGGACACGCTCCGCGAGGTGACGGGCATCATCTTTCTGGAGATCGGAGGGGCGCTGGTGCTGCTTCTCATGGCGACGTGGGCGCTTGAGTCGAACCGCCGGGGCGCCCTCGAGCTTCAGGTCGTGCGCGAAAAAGCCGATCTCATGGAAGAAATAAACCGCCAGCAGCAGGATCTCGCCCACACGGAACGGCTCCAGCAGCTCGGCGTTATGACCACCGGCATCGTTCACGAGTTCAATAATATGCTCACGCCCATCATGGGGCAGAGCCTGCTCCTTCTGGAGCAGCTTGCCGATCAGGAATCGTCGCCGCTGTTTGAATACGCCCTCGATATTTACGAGGCGTCCGAAAACGCGCGGGATATTCTGCTGCGTATGTCCGCCATGGGGAAAAAGGACGTGGATATGCGCTTTAAGCCTCTGGATCTGGGCGCGCTGCTGCAAAAGACCGTAAACCTTGCGTCTATGGCGAAGGATACCCATATCCGGCAGGAGCTTGTGCTGCCGCCGGAGCCGCTTTGCGTATCCGGAAACGACCAGCTTCTCACGCAGGCGTTTTTGAATCTGATGATAAACGCGTGTCAGGCCATGGGAAGCGACGGCACGCTCACGGTAGAGCTGACAGAGGAGATCCGTTCCGGCCACAGCTATGCCCGGGTGGACGTGAGGGACACCGGCCCCGGCATCCCGGAGGAAAAGCTTCGGTCGATATATGACCCGTTTTTCACCACGAAAGGGGAGCGCGGCACCGGCCTGGGCCTGGCCATTTGCCAGAAAATCATCGAGACGCACAAGGGAACCATCGTCGCCGCGAACAACCCCGGCGGCGGCGCGGTGTTTACCGTGTGCATCCCGGTGTGCGTCCTTTCGGAGGGAGAATAATGCGGGATCGCCGGATATGCCGGCGGCCGCGGGATGGCTTTGTCAAGATGAAACGGGAAATTTTCAAGGCAATGCCGTATCATGCCATAGAGCGCCTTCCTTATGGAGGGCGCTCTATGGTATGTCTGCTTTTTTAATCGAGGCTTGTTACTCAATGACTGTGATAACGACGCCGCCGAGGTCGTGGACGCCCGCGCCCTCTATGATCTCGCCGTTTACATACAGAAGGCCGGTGTTGCCGTCCTCGGTGCGGTCTATGGTCAGCGTCAGGACATTTCCGCTGGCCTCGTAGGCCGCGTCGGTTTGTATATCCATGGTATACCGTGCGCCGATGTAGAGCTTCTGCGCGCCGCCGGAGATGGAGCTGTCGCCGTACAGCCGAAGGATGTTATAGCCGTTTACCTGATCCGCCGCGTCTCCCGTGAGGCTCTTGACCACATAGGACTCCGTTTCCGCACCCGGGGCGATGGTCTCGTGAGTCATAAAGTCGCTGCCGCCCAGCGTGTAGCCAAGAGCGATGGCGTACTCGCTGTCGTCGGAGAGCGTCACTGTGGAATCGACCACTGTGGCAATGGATTTGGCGGCTTTGGCCGTCCAGTAAAAGCTCTCGCCCATGTGCAGGACGCTGTTCACCGCATACAGCGAGCCGGTGTCCGTCCAGTAGCTGGTGTTATTATGAAATTCATAGTAGGCGTCAAAGTCCGCAAGGCAGTTTTCATAGTATACCGTGCCGCCGCCATTGATTTCCGAGGTGGCGGAGCCGGTGATGTAGGAGTTTTTGTAATAAACAATGCTCGTCTCATCTAATACGCTCCCGCCGGTGCCGTCCTTGACGCTGGCACATTCGTTATACACAAGGTAGCCGCCCCAATAATCCGTGGAGAAGATGCGCCCGGAGCCGAGTATGGCGCTCTGGTCGTACCACAAAACGCCGTTATAGGTAAGGTTCGAGGTGTGCGTGCCGGGGGAATAGATATGGATGTTCCGATTGTAAATGGCCGCGTTGCACAGAGGCAGAAAGCCGCCGGCGGATGACGAGGTTTCCACGTCCACGTTGATGCTTCCGTCAGTACCGATAAGGTTCACGACCGTCCCCTTGTCGCGGGCCAGCAGAACCGCGCCGCCGCCAAAGCCATAGTCGCTGTTGGAAGTGGTCGTGGTCAGATACGGATCAATGAGCGTTGCCCGCGCTCCGCCCGACACGACCAGAGCGTTCATATCGCCGTCCACCGCGAACACCGCGTCGTCGCCCTCCAGGATGCAGTCCTCGGTGATCTGGGCGTAAACATCGTAGGCCGCGGTCTTGTCATTGCCGTTATCGGCATTTTCCTCGCCTTCCACATCGAGGGATGTAGCCAGCGCGTATTCCGTGTCGGGATAGGTCAGAGCCGTAATAAAGTTTTGCTGGGCAAGCGTGTAGAAGATCCCGATAGCATCCATCTTGGATGCCGCCGCGCCGTAGTCTGCCACGTCGATGCCGAGAAGCGCTGCCATTGCCTGAGCCTTTTCCTGCGCCGTATCCGCCGGGCTAAGGCTCTCCGCCGCGGCTTTGCCGGCATCGGACAGATGGGCGTAGGCGCTCGTCATGGCATTATAGAGCGTGGCAAGAATATCCTGCCAGCTCATGGATGCAGAGCAGTTGATGGACACTTGCGGGTCAACAGCTTCGATATCGTCGATGATGCCGGTGCCGTTGGTGTTCATAATGGAAACGAAATAGGGTTCGCTGCCGATGGTGAAGCCCTCCATGGGCGCGCCGTAGGCGTTGTCGTACACGCCGAAATAGCGATAAATGAACAGCGTCAGCTCAAACGTATAGAAGCTGTCACGGTCATAGCCGAACACGCCGTAGCTGTCGCCGCCGTTGGTAAAGCCGGAGTTGATCCACCAGTTTACCGCAGCCTTTTCCGCTTCGCTGGCATCGGCGAGGTCGTCAAAATCGTCCGCCGTATACAGTGTGCTGTTATAGGAAATGTAAGGCCGGACTATATCCATGTCCAGATATGCGTCGTGGTAAAGCCCGTCGTCGGAGGAGCTCACGCCCATAACGGGAGCGTAGGCGCTCAGAGACAACGTGCCGTCGCTCTGCCCTCCGGCGGCGATGGTCGCGTTGTACAGCGTCTGCGTCGTCTCCGCCTCGTCTACCACGATATAGACCGGGGCGGTCAGACTTCCGTCAAAGGATGCCCAGTAGACGGTGTTTTCCGTCGGCAGGGGAAGACTGAACTCCCAGCCGCCGCCGTCCGCGTCATAGGCCGCGTGGACAATGCCGACAGCCTTGCCGTCCTCCTGCGCGTTGTACAGGATAACGGGCACGTCTTCGTTTTCAAAGGCCGTCACGTCCCCGGCTTCGTCCAGCAGGCCATAGCACAGGAAGATTGCTTCCTCGTCGTCCCCGTCTGCGGTAAATACATTGCTTTTCAGCGTCGGCCAGGGCTGGATGTCCGCTTCCGCCGCAGTCGTCTCGCCGCTGGCCTCGCCGGAGGCAAACGCCGTCCCGCACAGGCTCAGCGCAAGTAAAAGCGTAAGCGTCAGGGTCAAAGCTCGTTTCATTGTATGTTCTCCTTTCTGTTTTCTACGGCAATAATAATATATTGCCGTTAAGCCAACGTTAAGAAGCCGGGGATGTCCCGGCACTTTTTCCGGGAACGCAAGGACGCCCCGCGTTTTACCGAGGGGCGTCCCGTGCTTTTATTCGACGTTTTTATGCTTGAAGAGCAGCCGGTCACATATTACCGCTGGCCTCGCCGCTGGCAGAGCCCGCGGCCACCTCGATGGTGATGGTGGTGTCGCCGTCCAGAGCAATAAAGTAGGCATAGGCCGCCTCATCGGAGTCATAACCGTCCAGACCGCCGGTGATCGTATAGCCGCTGGAGGCGGAGGCGTTGAAGTAGATGCCCTTTGCAAGCGTGTTGGAGCTGAAGTCAACAGCGCCCTCCACGGGGCTGCCGTCGGCATCGACCACGTTCACGGTCAGAGTGTTGAAAGCGTAATCGGTGACGGTGTAGGTGCTGGCAGCCGGGACGACCTCAATAATGTCGCGCTCGGCCTGCACGAAGGTGATATTCTCGGACACGTCCGCGCCGTCGATGGCCAGCTCGCCGCAGTAGTATACAGTCACGGGGCTCTCCGCGGTGATGGCCGTGCCGGCCTCCGCCGTCAGATCCTCAATATAGCAGGCGTCCGCCTCGCCGCAGGTGCCGTCCGCCAGAACGATATTCCAAACAGAGCCGTTTGTCAGGGTGACGTTCACGGGATTGTTTATCGTGGCGCTGGCGGTGTTGTAGATGGCGCCGATGACAGCGTAGTCGGTGACGCCGCTCTTGAGGTAGTTGCCGGTGGTGTCGGCCTGCAGGACGGTGCCGTTGGGGACGATGCTGCCCTCCAGATCCACATGGTGGCCGACGGAGGAGGAGATCGTGCCGTTTACGGTGGCGTTATCCAGCGTGACGTCCAGCGCCTGGACCTCGGTGAAGATATTGTTCCAGATGTTGCCGGTGTACTCGCCGTTTTTCAGCTCGGCGACGGCGGGAGAATTTTCTCCTGCCACGGCATAGGCTTCCTCGCCCAGATCGTTGATGGTGAACTCCGTGACGCCCGGGTTGCCGGCGTCGTCGGATTCGACGAGCTCTACAAGGGTGCCGGTGTAGCTGCCCTCGCCGGTGAACTCGACGTTGCAGTTATCCATGGTGATGAGGCCGGAGCAGCCGGAGTTGGAGCTGCCGGACTTGATCTGCATGACGGTGTAGCCGACAGAGACGTCAGAGTCGGTGATGTAGGCGTTGCAGGAGGAGCCGTGGGTCATGATGCCGATGTAAAGGGAGTTGAGGTCGCAGTTTACGAACTCCATGTAACCGCCGGCGATGATGCCGACCTCGCTGCCCGCGTAGAGAGCGGAGTCTTCAAAGTAGTCATAGACGTTCGCATCGGCGTAGGCGATGTAGCCGGAGCCCTCGCAGGTAAAGCCGTAGGTTATTCCGCCTACCTCCTTGGTGGCGTCGTAGGTCTTTCCCTCTACGGCTTCCTCCACGGTGCCGATACCGGCGACAACGTTATTTACGTCCAGCGCGTAGGTGCCGGTGGAGGCGTAGGAACTGCCGGAGTCGGTGGACAGCGTGCCCCAGCCGGTGGAGACGATGAGGGAGTCGGTGTAGATGCCCTGCCCGGCGCCAAGGACGTTCGTGGCGCGGACGCCGCCCTCCAGACCAAGGGCCATGGGCGTGCGCTTCATCATGGGAACCACAAGCGCGTCATACTCCTCCTGCGTATCCTCGGTTTCCTGCGCGTAGATGACGGAGTTGTCGATACGCAGGATGCCGTTTTGCTTCACGACCGCCGCCGTGCGGATAACGCCGGAGGTGATGATGACGGAGTCCTGAATGGTGACGTCCGCCGTGCCCTGAGCAAGGACGGCCGCGCCCTCGCCCTGGAAGTCGTTGGCTCCGTCGCCGATGGCTGTGATCGTCATGCCGTCGATGACGTAGTCGGTGGAGTCGACGACGATGCCGTTGAAGAAAGCGCCGTAGGAGTTGAGCTCGCCGCCGGAGATACCGGACTCGTCATAGGATCCGGCCTTGGAAAGAAGCGCCGGGATCGTCTCCTCCTCCACAATGCCGTCGGCATTGACGCAAAGGGCCGAACGATAGGTGTACTGCGCCGTGTTCCCGGCCATGTTCATAAACTTGGCCATCTCGGAGTATGCGGTGGTGGCGGCGGTGGTCTCAAAGGAATAGGTTCCCTCCACAAGAGGCGTACCGTTTTCCACATAGTCAAGGATATCGTACTGGTCGCCGTCAACCACAAGGGTGAGCACGCCGCCGTCCTCTGCCTCGATAACGGTGCCGTCGGACAGAGTGACGGACGCTACGTTGGAGGACGCGGAGGGGCTGTTGATGGTGTCGTCGTCCGTGGCGGCGGTCTCAACGTAATTTTCGCCGTAGGAGACAGATACGATCGTGACGCCGGAGGCTTCTTCGGATGCTTCCCCGGAGGCGCCCGCCGGCTCCCCGCTCGCGAACGCCGTCATGCTCAAAAGCATTACGAACGCGAGGATAAGGGCCAATGCTCGACATTTCTTCATTGCAGTTTCTCCTTAAAAAATATTTGCGATGGATGTTTATAAACATTATATAATGTTTGAGAGGAATGTCAAGAAAAAAGGCGCGGCGCAAGCGTGGATTTGCTGCAAAGGGCGCGTTGGAAATTTTGTCGAATCAGGACAAACCGCGCGCGCATAGTCTGCACCAAAAGGGGGTACGGCTATGCTATCCACAACGTTTATGCTCCTGCTGTCCAGCGCGCTGATGATGCTGCGGGTGGGGGAGAACGCCTCGTCTTTCCCGCGGCCGCTTAAGGCGCAGGAGGAAAAGGAGTGCATCCGGCGTATGCTGGACGGGGATATGGAGGCCAGAAACACGCTCATAGAGCATAATCTGCGTCTGGTGATGCACATCATAAAGAAATACTATACAAGCGCCGCGGACGCGGAAGACCTCGTTTCCATCGGAACGATCGGCCTGATAAAGGGCGTGTCCACTTACCGCCCGGATAAGGGCGTCAGACTGGCGACCTACGCCTCCCGGTGTATCGAAAACGAGATTTTGATGCACTTTCGGGGACAGAAGAAATCCGCCGGGGACGTGTCCCTTTCCGGCGCGCTGGATTCGGACGGGGAGGGGGACGGCCTTTCCATCCTCGACACCATCGCGGACGACACGGATATGCTGGAGAATCTGGCGCGGCGGGAATCCATTTTGCAGGTGCGCAGAACCGTCGACGCCGTTCTGTCAGGCCGGGAGGCGGAGATCATCCGCCTGCGCTACGGGCTTTCGGGTGAGCGGCCGCTGCCGCAGCGCGTGGTAGCCGAACGCATCGGCATCTCGCGCTCCTATGTATCGCGCATTGAGAAAAAGGCGCTGGAGAGACTGCGGAAAAACATGGAGCCGCCAAACGGCGAAAAGGAAGTATAAAGCCCCGGACGCCGTCGTATAAATAATATTGTGAAAGGCTGAAAAAGGTCTTGATTTATGGCATGAGATATGGTACTATGACAGCGTAGCGAATCTTTTCCTGGAGTGGGTCTTGTCCCACTCTTTTTCTTGAAGCAAAAGAAATTGTAAGAAACTGGAAATTTTTATGAACCAAGTTGAAAAAATCGTATACGATCTGGCCTTGCCGGTCGTGGAGCAGGCCGGCTTCGAGCTGTGGGACGTGGAATACGTCACCGAGGCGGGGCAGCGTTACCTGCGCCTGTATCTGGACGGGCCGGAGGGCGTCGATCTGGACGCCTGCGAGAGGGTGTCCCGCGCCATGGATCCGATTTTGGATGAGGCCGACCCCGTGCCGGACAGTTATATATTTGAAGTGGGCTCCGCCGGATGCGAGCGCCAGCTCAGGCGCCCGTCGGATTTCGAGCGCTTTTACGGCTCGTCCGTGGAGGTGAGCCTGTACGGGGCCGTGGACGGCGCGAAACGCTGGATCGGGACGCTTGTCTCCTATGACGGAGGCGACGTCGTCATAGACGCCGGAGGCCAGCGCCGGTTCACAAAAAAACAAATCGCCGGCGTGCGGCTGCACGCGGAATTTTGATCGGAGGACAGAAGAACATGAACGCCGAGTTTTTTAGCGCCATTGAGGATATCGAGCAGGAGAAGGGCATCCCCCGCGAGTATATGTTCGACAAGATTAATCAGGCCATGATCGCCGCGTTCCGGCGGGATAACCCGGACGCGGCCGACAATGTGGTCGTGGAGATAGATGAAGACAAAAAGAAAATAGAGATGTACGTCATCACCACCGTTGTGGAAACGGTGGAAAACCCCGGGATAGAAATGACTCAGGAGCAGGCGCGCAAATATTCCAAAAAGGCGAGACCCGGTATGCAGATTCGCGTTCCCGTGGATACAAAGGAGTTTGGCCGCATCGCCGCGCAGTCGGCAAAGCAGGTCATCATTCAGGGCATCCGCGAGGCCGAACGCGGCCTGATTTACGACGAATTTACCTCCCGCGAGCATGAAATACTCACCGGCGAGGTGTCCCGCATAGACCCGCGCACAGGAAGCGTTTCCATGAAAATCTGCTCGAACGCCGAGTATACCGACGCGCTTTTGACCGTAAACGAGCAGATCCGGGACGAGGAGCTCGTGGAAGGAAAGCGCATCAAGGTCTATGTCATAGAAGTCCGCAACTCCACCCGCGGCCCGCAGGTGCTTATAAGCCGCACCCATCCGGGTCTTGTCAAGCGCCTTTTCGAGCTGGAGGTGCCGGAGATATCCGACGGCACGGTAGAAATCATGAGCGTTGCGCGGGAGGCCGGCTCCCGCACGAAAATGGCCGTCTGGAGCACGGCGCCGGACGTCGACCCCATCGGCGCGTGCGTCGGGCCGCGCGGCGGGCGCGTCGCCAGTATCGTTGACGAGCTTGGCGGGGAGAAGATAGACATCGTCCGCTACAGTGAGATACCCGAGGAATATATCGCCGCGGCGCTTTCCCCGGCGGACGTCATAAGCGTCACTATGGACGAGGAAGGGAAATCCTGCCGCGTCCTCGTGCCGGACAATCAGTTGTCTCTGGCTATCGGCAAGGAAGGGCAGAACGCCCGTCTGGCCGCGAAGCTGACCGGCTTCAAGATAGACATCAAGCCCGAAAGCGAGGGCTGAGCATGGCGGAACCCCTGCGGATGTGCGTGGGCTGCCGTCAGCGCGCGCCGAAAAAGGAGCTTGTCCGCATCGTGCGGACGCCGGAAGGCGGGCTTATTCTGGACGCGGCGGGCAAGGCCTCCGGCCGAGGCGCGTATATATGCCGCAGGGCGCAGTGCCTTGAAAAGGCCCGTAAAAGCCGGGCGCTGGAAAGGATGCTGGGCATCGCTGTCCCGCCGGAGGCGTACGATGCGCTTGCCGCAGGGCTGGAGGACGGCGAGTGAACAAAAAAAACGCCATTCGATACCTCTCTCTGGCGGCCAAGGCCGGGCGGCTCGTTACCGGCGCGGAGGATTGCGAAAAAGCCCTGAAACGGAAAAAAGGCGCGCTTATCATCCTCGCGGCGGACGCGGCGCAGAACGCGCGGAAGCGGGCGGAGGCCCTGAGCGCTGCAAGCGGCACGCGCCTTATGAGAACCGAATACACAAAATCTGAGCTGGCCGCCGCCGTGGGGCGGGGAAGCTCGGTTGCCATTGCCCTTGTGACAGACGAGGGCCTGGCCGGGGCGTTTACCGCCGAGGCCAACCCAAAGCGACAGGAGGAGCGAATATGAGCAGCTTGATCAAATACCGCGTGCACGAGGTGGCAAAGGACTTTAACGTCACCTCCAAGGTCATCACGGAGATTCTGACCGAATATGCGTCTACGCCCAAGAACCATATGCAGGTTCTGGAGGACGAGGAGCTGAGCGTCATCTTCGAGTATATGACCCAGCACAATCAGGTGGAAAGCATCGCGGAGGTCTTTGCCGACACGGCGAAGACGGCTCCGGCGGCGAAGCCCGCTCAGGAAAAGGACGCGTCTGCCGGTCAGGAAGCTTCCGCCGACACGGCTCCCGCTGTCGAGACGACGCCTTCCCAGCCGAAGCAGGAAAAGCCCCGCCAGCCCCGGAAAATGCCGGAGAAGAAGGTCGTCGATACACGCGGCTCCGTCAGTACGAACCTGTCGAAGTACGACGAGCGCTTTGACCGCATGGCGGGCGACAAGGCCGACAAGATGAAGCGCGGCAAGCAGAAAATCGGAAATCGGAACAGGCAGCGCCAGAACGCCATGTCCGCCAGCGCCAAGCGCCGTCAGGAGGAACGCGACAAGATGCAGCGCCTCCAGTTTGAAATCGCGAAGAAAGCGCCTACCCGTGTGCAGATACCCGACGAGATATCTGTTCAGGAGCTGGCCGTGCGTATGAAAAAGACAGGCGCGGAGGTCGTCCGCAAGCTCGTGCGTATGGGCGTTATGGCAAGCCTTCCCGACACCATAGACTATGATACCGCCGCTCTGGTGGCAATGGAATTCAACTGCAAGGTGGAGCATGAGGTCGTCGTGACCGTGGAGGAGCGCCTTATCGACGATCATGTGGATACCGAGGAGGAGCTGAAGCCCCGCGCGCCCGTCGTCGTCGTCATGGGACACGTTGACCACGGCAAGACCTCGCTTCTCGACTACATCCGCAACACGCAGGTCGCCGCCGGCGAGGCAGGCGGCATCACGCAGGCCATAGGCGCCTATGTCGTTGAGATAAACGGCTCGCCCATCACGTTTCTTGACACGCCCGGCCACGAGGCGTTCACGTCAATGCGCGCCCGAGGCGCCATGGTGACAGACGTGGCCATCCTCGTTGTCGCGGCCACGGAGGGCATAAAGCCCCAGACGATCGAATCTATCAATCACGCGAAAGCCGCCAATATCCCCGTCGTCGTCGCCATCAATAAAATGGATCTGGCGGGCGCGAATCCCGATCGTGTAAAGCAGCAGCTGACGGAATATGAGCTCGTGCCGGAGGAATGGGGCGGCGATACCATCATGTGCCCCATATCCGCCAAAACCGGCGAGGGCGTCAATACGCTTCTGGAAATGCTGGTGCTTCAGGCCGAAATGCTGGGCCTGCGCGCGAATCCTGACCGCGCGGCTTCCGGCGCGGTCATCGAGGCGCGTCTCGATAAGGGGCGGGGCCCCATTATGACCGTCCTTGTGCAGAACGGCACGCTTCATCAGGGCGATATCATCATCGCGGGGACATCCGTCGGACGTGTGCGTACCATGGTAAACGACAAAGGCCAGCGCGTCACCGAGGCGGGGCCTTCCGTGCCGGTGGAAATTGCCGGTATGAGCGAGGTGCCGAACGCCGGGGACATATTCAACGCCGTCGCCGACGAGCGCATGGCCCGCGAGCTCGTGGAAGAACGCAAGGAAAAGGCCAAGCTCGCCGCCAACACCTCGAGCAGGAAGGTGTCGCTCGAGGATCTCTTCGCCCGCATTCAGGAGGGCGAGATGAAGGACTTCAACATCATCGTAAAGGCCGACGTCAAGGGCAGCGCCGAGGCCGTCAAGACTTCGCTCGAAAAGCTGTCGAACGAGGAAGTGCGCGTGCGCGTTATCCACTCCGCCGTCGGCGCGATAAACGAGTCGGACGTCATGCTGGCGTCCACCTCCAACGCCGTCATCGTGGGCTTCAACGTCCGGCCGGACAACGCCGCCCGCGACAGCGCCGCCCGCTCCGACGTGGAGATACGCATGTACCGCGTCATTTACGACTGCATCAATGAGATAGAAGCCGCCATGAAGGGTATGCTCGCCCCGAAATATGAGGAAAAAATCATCGGCCACGCGGAGGTTCGCCAGACCTATAAGGTCTCGAAGGTCGGGACCGTCTGCGGCTGCTATGTCCTCGACGGCAAGATACAGCGCGGCTGCCGGGTGCGCGTGCTGCGGGACAATATCGTCATCTTCGAGGGCGATCTCGCGTCCCTGCGCCGCTTCAAGGATGACGTGCGGGAGGTCGCCTCCGGCTATGAGTGCGGTATGCAGGTGGATAAGTTCAACGACATCAAGGAGATGGACGTTATCGAATGCTTTGTGATGGAGCAAATCAATGCCTAACTACCACATCGACCGCATAAACGACGATATACGCCGCGTCCTTGCCGAAAAGCTCCGGGAGGTCAAGGATCCCCGCATCCGGCAGGGCGCCATGGTGACTGTCACGCACACGGACACCACGAACGACCTGCGCTACTGCAAGGTTTTTGTGAGCGTTCTGGGGCAGTACGACGAAAAAGAGATGAAGCGCGGGCTGAAGTCCGTGTCCGGCTGGCTCCGAAGAGAGCTGGGACGCTCCCTCGACCTGCGTTATACCCCGGAGCTGACTTTTATCATAGACGATTCCATCGCCCACGGGGCGCACATCAACAAACTGATAAACGACTTGGATATAAAGCATGACGATGATGACGCTTAACGAATGTACCGATTTTCTGAAAAAACACGACGGATACCTGCTTGTGACGCATATCCGCCCGGACGGCGACACGCTCGGCAGTGCCGCCGCCCTTTGTCATATCCTCCGGGGCATGGGAAAAACGGCCTATCTATACGATAACCCGGAGACAACGAAGACCTACCGCCCGTGGACGGATCCGTACCTCGCGCCGGAGGGCTTCAGAGCCGACTGCGTCGTCGGCATAGACCTTGCCGCGGAAAACCTGTTCCCCAAAAATTTTGCGCCGGACGGGCCGTTTGCGCTCTGCATCGACCACCACCCGACGAATACGGGCTACGCGGAGAACCTCTACTGCCTGCCGGAAAAAGCCTCCTGCGGAGAGCTTATCCTGCTCATCGCGAAAGCCCTTGGAGGGCTGGACAAGACGGCCGCGAGCCTCCTTTATATAGCTGTATCGACCGACTGCGGCTGCTTTGTTTACGCAAATACCACCGCCGAGACGCACCGCGCGGCGGCGGAGCTTATTGAAGCGGGCGCGGATTATCGGGCGCTGAACATCGCCCTGTTTCGATCGTTTTCCTTCTCGCGCCTTATGCTGGAGGGACTCATCTATTCCGGCATGAAGCAGTACGCGGACGGGGCGGTGAACGTCGCCACAATATCCCTCGAGATGATGGAGCGCGCCGGCGTTACGGAGGACGACTGCGAGGATCTGGCTTCTCTGGCCGGACGGGTAGAAGGGAGCCGCGTTTCCGTCACCATCCGCCAGATCGGCGAAAAGGAGTGCAAGATCAGTCTGCGAAGCGGCGAGTTTTTCGACTCCTCCGCCGTATGCGCCCTCCACGGCGGCGGAGGCCACCGCATGGCCTCCGGCTGTACCGTCTATGAAACGCCGGAAAAAGCCCGCGAGATCATCGTAGGGGACATTTTGAGGGCTCTCTGATGGACGGCATATTACTGGTAGACAAGCCGGCCGGATGGACGAGCATGGATGTGTGCGCCCATCTGCGCGGCGTTTTGCACGAGCGGCACGTCGGTCACACAGGCACCCTCGACCCCAATGCGACCGGGCTTCTGGTCGTGCTGGCGGGGAAAGGGACGAAAGCCGCGAAATACGCGGAAAACGACCGCAAGGAATACGCCGCCCGTCTGCGTCTGGGTATACAGACCGACACGCAGGATATCTGGGGAAATGTCCTTGAGGAAAACGGCGCGACCCGAACGAAGGATGAGATAGCCGCCGCGCTCGGCGGCTTCCGCGGCGACATCATGCAGCTTCCGCCCATGTATTCCGCCATTAAGATACGGGGCAAAAAGCTCTATGAAATAGCCCGCCGGGGCGGAGAAGCGGAGCGTCAGCCGCGTCCCGTTACGATATACCGCATCGATGTGACGGACAGGGATGAAAACGGCGATTGGGGCCTTGAGATAGAATGCTCCAAGGGCACATATATCCGCACGCTCTGCGCCGATATCGGACAGGCTCTCGGCTGCGGCGGCTGCATGAGCGCTCTCAGGCGCACGCGGGCGGGCAGCTTCCATATTTCCGAGGCGCACACGCTGGAGGAGATACGGCAATGCCCCGAAAAATATATCCTGCCCGTCCAGCGCATCACAGGAAAGGCACCGCAAGATGGATAATGTCAAGCGCGTGATAGCCCTTGGCTTTTTTGACGGCGTACATCTGGGTCATCAGGCACTGATGAAAAAAACGGTGGAGCGCGCCCGGGAATACGGTGTGCGCCCGGCCGTCATATCCTTCGACGCCCACCCGGACGCCCTTGTCCGCGGGGAGCGCGTGCCGCTTCTCGGGAGCGTTGAGGACAGGAAAGCCCTCATCGCGTCCGCGGGCGGCATCGACGACACCATCATGATCCATTTCGACCGCCGGTTCATGCAAACGCCCTGGGACGAATTTCTCCGCGCCGTAAAAAAAGACATGGGCGCGGTACATCTCGTCATGGGGGAGGACTTCTGCTGCGGTTACAAGGGCGCGGGAACGGCCCGGCGTATCCGCGGCTGGTGCGGGGAAAACGGCCTCGGCTGCGATATCGTGGCGCAGGTGGTTGTGGACGGCATCCTTGTGAGCTCCACATACATCCGCCAGCTTGTGACGGACGGGAACATGGCCCGCGCCGCCGTATATCTCGGCCATCCCCACACGCTGACCGGCATGGTCGGCCACGGGGACAAAAGAGGCCGGAACATCGGCGCGCCGACCATCAACATCCGCGTCCCCGAGGGCGTTATCGTGCCGCGCCGCGGCGTATACGCCACGCGCGTGTGGCTGCCGGATGGGCCGAAGCCCGCGGTCACGAACGTCGGCGTCAGGCCGACATTTGATAACGGCGGCGCCGTGACGGTGGAATCGAACATTCTGGATTTTGCGGGGAACCTCTACGGCGCGCAGGTGCGGATAGAATTTTTGAGCTTTCTGCGGGATGAGGCGCGCTTTTCCTCTCCCGAGGCGCTGAGTCGGCAGATACAGAAAGATATTGCCGCGGCCAGAGCGTATTTCGACGCAAGGGGAGCCGCAGCGGATTGAATTGCCGGAGGGCCGTTTCTGTGGTATACTGCATATTATGAGGATTTTAGGGATAGACCCCGGCATCGGGACAGTGGGCTTCGGCGTGATCGATTCGGAGGCCGGGAGAAATACCTATGTGGCCTGCGGCGCTATCACGACGCCGCCTAACACGCCGCTGTCGCCGCGTCTGGATATGATATATAACGACGTAAACGAGCTCATCGTGACCTTCGCGCCGGAGGCTATCTCGGTGGAGGAGCTGTTTTTTACCAAGAATATCACGACCGGCATAGCCGTCTCCCATGGGCGCGGCGTCATACTGTTGAGCGCATATCGAAGCGGTGTTCCTGTGTTTGAATACAGCCCCATGCAGGTAAAGCAGGCCGTGGTGGGCTATGGGAACGCCACAAAGCAGCAGGTCATCTATATGGTTCAGCGGCTCCTTTCCATGAAAACGCCGCCCCGGCCGGATGACGCGGCGGACGCGCTCGCAATGGCCATATGTCACGCAAGAAGCAGGACAAGCATGCTTTCCGGGAAAGGAGAGGATCCAGCATGTTCTACCATATAAACGGCACGGTAACGGAGCTTTTGCCGGGCATGGCCGTCGTCGAATGCGGCGGCGTGGGCTTCAGCGTGAGCACCTCCGCCAATACCCTTTCCCAGCTTCACACGGGGGAGCGGGCGAAGCTCTACGTCAGCGAGCAGATAAGGGAGGACGCTTTCGAGCTGTACGGCTTCAGGACGCTTTCGGAAAAGCGCTGCTTCGATATGCTCGTATCCGTTTCCGGCGTGGGGCCGAAGGCCGCCGTGTCCATCCTGTCCTCCAGTACGCCGGAAGGCGTATGCATGGCAGTTATGTCCGGCGACGATAAGGCGCTCACAGCGGCGCAGGGCGTCGGGAAAAAGCTTGCGCAGCGCATCGTGCTGGAGCTGAAGGATAAAATGCAGAAGCAGTCGGAGGATTTGTCCTTTCCCGTCTCCGGCGCTGCCGTCGGAACCGCCGGAGGCGCGCCGGAAAAGCTGGCGGACGCTGTCGCCGCTCTCGGCGTTTTGGGGTATTCAAACGCGGAAAGCGCCGCCGCGCTCAAGGGCGTCGATATGACGCTCCCGCTGGAGGGTATCATCCGCGCGGCGCTGCGGAACATGATGAAATAAGGAGCCGGCGCTATGAGCATCAATTTTTCCGGCGATATATCGGATCAGATCCTTACAACGCCGTCGATCCTGCCGGAGGACAGCGCGGACGTGTCCCTGCGTCCCAAACGGCTGTCGGAATATAACGGTCAGGAAAAGGTCAAGGAGAATCTGGAGGTATTTATTCAGGCCGCCAAAATGCGCGGCGAGCCGCTCGACCACGTCCTTCTCCACGGCCCCCCGGGTCTTGGCAAGACGACGCTTGCCTCCGTCATTGCAAACGAGATGGGCGTCAATATGCGTATCACATCCGGCCCCGCCATCGAAAAGCAGGGAGATCTGGTGGCCCTGCTCACGAATTTGCAGGAAAACGACATCCTGTTTCTCGACGAGATACACCGTATAAACCGCTCCGTGGAGGAGATCCTTTATCCCGCCATGGAGGATTTTGCCATTGACATCATTCTGGGAAAAGGGCCGTCGGCAAACTCCATACGTCTGGATCTTCCGCACTTTACGCTTATCGGCGCGACCACCCGTTCAGGACAGCTTTCCGCGCCGCTCCGGGATCGCTTTGGCGTTACGCTCCGTCTGGAGCTGTATTCGACGGAGGAGCTTTGCCGCATCGTAGAACGGAGCGCCGGTATATTGGATATCGAGATCGAGCCGGACGGCGCGAGGGAGATCGCCTCCCGCAGCCGGGGGACGCCCCGCGTTGCCAACCGTATGCTGCGCCGCGTCCGCGATTTTGCGCAGGTACGCGGCAGCGGGATCATTACACAGGCCATCGCAAACGAAGCGCTTAACCGTCTGGAGGTGGACAAGGCCGGACTCGACAGCGTTGACCGCCGAATGCTTCGCAGTATTATCGAGCTTTATAACGGCGGGCCGGTGGGTCTGGAAGCTCTGGCCGCGACCATTAACGAGGAGGCTGTCACGCTGGAGGACGTTTACGAGCCGTTTCTGCTGCAAAACGGCTATCTCACGCGCACCATGCGCGGGCGCTGCGTCACCAAGAAGGCTTACGACCATCTTGGCATCGAGTTTCTGGGACAGGAAAAGATGGAGTTATGAGAAAAAGATAAAGAAAATTCCCTCTTACCGAAACATTTTTATCATTTTTCACAAAAAACACTTGACTTCCGCCGTCTTTGTTATATAATACAATTTGTATTGGTGTAGTAATGAAATCTTATAAGAACATGACGGATGAGGAGCTCCTTGTCCTTGCCAGAAACCGGCAGGGCAGGGCAGAGGAAGTTCTTGCGGAACGATATCTTCGTCTGGTTCGTATTTGCGTACGTCCTTATTTTTTAAGCGGCGGCGACAGCGAGGACCTTATTCAGGAAGGGATGCTCGGCTTTCTGTCAGCTATCCGCGAGTTTGACGCCCAAAAGGGCGCTTCATTCAAAACCTACGCCACGATCTGTATCCGAAATCGAATCCAATCGGCCATTCGCAGCGCCGCGCGGAAAAAGCACGCGCCGCTCAACGACGGTCTTTCCTTAGACGATGTCCTCTCAGACGAATCCCAGTCCCTAGGCGCCCAGTATTTTCAGCGCAGTCCCGAGGAGCAGATTCTTGCCAGAGAGAGCGAAAAAGAAATCATTTCCGCCTATTCACGATGCCTGTCAAAATTCGAGGCTCAAATATTGCGCCTATATTTGGACGGCCTGTCATATGTGGAGATCGCCGCTGTTGTGCGGCGTGACACAAAAGCCGTGGATAATGCTGTCCAGCGCATCAGGCGAAAGCTGGCAAAGCTTCTTTCGGGCGATAACAGCGCAAGCTGATCGCAATATACTCCCTATGGGAAATTTTCAAAAGAGAGGATTCAAAATGTACGAAGACAAGACCCTTGTGTGCAAGGAATGCGGACAGGAATTTGTATTCACCGCCGGAGAGCAGGAGTTCTATGCCGAGCGCGGCTTCCAGAACGAGCCGCAGCGCTGCAAAGCCTGCCGCGACGCCCGCAAAAACGCGGCCCGCGGTCCCCGCGAATACTTTACCGCTACCTGCGCTGCCTGCGGCGGCGAGGCTCGCGTTCCCTTTGAGCCGAAGACTGACCGCCCTGTGTATTGCAGCGAGTGCTTCGCCAAAATGCGCGCCGGCGAGATGTAATGGTTTGCATACTTTGCATATAAAACAGGGAAAGCGAATGCTTTCCCTGTTTTATATATTTATAATATACGGTTATAAAATACGGTATATGATC
>CAZEXC010000010.1:26892-32534 GCA_964516625.1 uncultured Oscillospiraceae bacterium
GCTTTCCCTGTTTTATATATTTATAATATACGGTTATAAAATACGGTATATGATCAGAACTGTCCGGGGCACACTAGAGATATGCGCGTGCCGATGTGATTTGTCTCTCGTAGGCAAAATCGGTCGGAATGGGCTTGCATGACCGGGTGCGTTGTGCTATGATACGGTGTTGCGGGAGAAACAAAAGACTATGAGACATACTATGAGACATAAAATATCTGCGCTGCTGGGCGTTATGATTTTGGTGGCCGCAGCACTGACGGTGGGGATTCAGACTTGGGGCAGCCCAAAGAATCGGGCGGATACGGCGCAGTCCGCCGCTTCGGAATCGACCGCTGTCCCGGAGCCTGTCGCCGCCTCGGAATCCACTGCCGCCCCGGCGCCCGCCGCTGCCCCGGAGCCGATTTCTGACCCATGGACGGGGCCGCTGGTGCCGGATCAGGGGACCGGGATCTCCAGAGAGTACTTCAGCGACGCGGCTTTCATCGGCAACTCCGTCATGTCGGGTCTGGAGATGTATGATTACGACCTTTTGCTGCATGATGAAAACGGGCAGACCATCCCGGACTTTTACTGGGCCAACAGCCAGACGGTGCTGAACGTGTCCGATCAGGTGTCCCGGATGGAGGGGCATCAGTACGGCAAGATATATATCTGTCTGGGGACCAACGAGATGAGCAATGATAAGGACGTCCTCCGTCAGGCGTTTACGGATCTTATCCGCCAGCTTCAGGAGAACGATCCCGGCTGCATCCTGTATCTGATGAGCGTGCCGCCTGTGAGCGCCTACAGATCCTCCACCGATCGGTGTTATACCCGGGAGTATGTCCTCGAGATGAACGACATGCTGCTGGACATCGCCCGGGAGGAGCAGATATGGTATCTGGATATCTACTCGGTTTTGTGCGACAGCGAGGGGTATCTGCCCTCCAACGTGACCAACGACGGCGTTCATTTCAGCGGTGACCACTATTCCTGTTGGTTCGATTATCTCCAGAGCCATTATATCCCCGACGACGCGCCCGATCGGACAGACGCTCCGGCGGAGGACGCTTCGGCGGCTTGATTTGTGACTGCAAAAGCAAAAGGAAAAAACGGGATGAAAAGACTTCTTGTGTATGTGCTGGCGGCGGCCATGATCCTGATCCTGGCGGCCTGCGGCGGCGGCAAGGCCGTGGAGGTGGACATGGAGGCGCTGGCGGCGGAGCTTCTGGACAGCGGCGCGTTCACGGACATCCTCAGTCGGGTGCCCGACGCGGCAGCGCTTGTTACCTACGGGCTGGACGCGGAGGATGTGAACGGCTGCGTGATGTATTCCGGCACCGGCGCCACAGCCGAGGAGATATTCATCGTCCATGTATCGGACAGCAGCGCCGTATCTCGGGCAGAGGACGCGGCCCGTCAGCGGATAGCCAGCCAGCAGGCCGCCTTTAAGGATTATGGCCCTGCGGAGATACCCAAGCTGAAAGACGCCGTGCTGGAGACGGCGGGGGACTATGTGATCGTGGCGGTCTCCGGCGACGCGGCGGCGGCTCAGGCCGTGGTGGACAGTTATGTAAGCTGAATATGCGCTGCGCTTTTTCTTGAAATCTGTCATATTTAAGGGTATACTATAAAAAGCATTTTGCATTCTAAATCGGAGGTTTCTATTATGTACCAGGTAACAAAAGATACGATCGTTTACGATATCATGCTGAACGCGCCTGCGACGCGCCCGCTGTTCGAGCGCATCGGGATGCACTGCCTCGGCTGCGCGTACGCTACCGGCGAGAGCATCGAGGCCGCCTGCAACGCCCATGGCGTGGAGGTCGATCCTTTTATTCAGGAAGTCAACGACTGCATCGCGGCCAACGCGTAATAAAACGGAGCGCGGCGGGAGCTTTCTCCCGCCTTTTTCATATGGAAGTACATCTATCGCCAAGACTGGACGCCATCGCCCGGGCGGTTCCGCCCGGCGCGCGCGTTATCGACGTGGGGACGGATCACGCCCATCTCCCGGTCTGGCTTGCGCAGACGGGGCGGGCGTCTCACGTTTTCGCGTCCGATATCCGCCCCGGCCCGCTGGAAAACGCCCGCGCTCTGGTGGAAAAAACCGGCACGGGACATATCGTCCGGCTTCGTCTGGCGGACGGGCTGTGCGGCTTTTCCGGCGCAGACGGGGATACCGTGGTCATTGCCGGCATGGGAGGGGAGACGATCGTCTCCATCCTGTCGGCCGCGCAGTGGATCCGTTCCGGCGCGGCGCTTATCCTCGCGCCCCAGACAAAGCCGGAAGCCCTCCGCCGGTGGCTTACGGGAAACGGCTTTTCCATAACGGGGGAGCTTCTTGTAAAGGACGCCGGGCGCATCTATCCCATCCTGACAGCCTGTGGGGGAGAAGCTCCGCCATACTCCGAGGCAGAGCTCCATACCGGGCTTTTCCCGCAGGTATCGAGCCAGCCGCTGTTCGGGGAATATCTGGACGGGCTCATAAGACGGGCCGGGGCCGCCGCGCCCTATGACGGCGGGGCGGCGGGGCTTCTGTCCCAATACATCAGAATGAAAGAGAGGCTTGGCTGATCATGCCGACGGTCGGAGAAATACTTAAAATGCTGGCGCGGAAAGCGCCGGTAGAAAATAAGCTTGATTTCGACAACGTGGGGCTTCTTGTCGGGCGTTCGGATCGAGCGGCAGAAAAGGTACTCGCGGCACTCGACATCACGGATGAGGTCATCGAGGAAGCGTTCGGGCTTGGAGCCGATCTCATCGTCAGCCACCATCCTCTGTTTTTCGAGCTTAAAGCCGTGTCGGACGCGACATGGACAGGAAACCGCGCGCTGACGCTGGCAGAGCATAAGATCGCCGCCATCTGTATGCATACGAATCTCGACGCAGCGCGCGGCGGCGTGAACGACGCGCTCCTGTCCGCCCTTGGCGGCGTGTATACCGATGAGCTCGACGAAAGCTCGCTCATCGGCAGAGTGGGGGAGCTTCCGGCGTCCATGTCCATGGCCGCATTTCTCCCGCTCGTCAAGTCGCGGCTGCAAGCCAACGGCCTCCGATATTACGACGCCGGTCGGCCGGTGCGGCGCATCGCGGTCTGCGGCGGCTCCGGCGGAAGCGAGCTCGCCCTTGCGCATCTCAAGGGCTGCGATACCTACGTCACGGCGGACATCAAATACGATGTGTTTCTGGAGGCCGGACATCTGGGGATGAACCTTATCGACGCGGATCATTTCTGCACGGAGAACGTCGTTGTCCCTGTCCTGAAGCGCTGGATAGAAGAAGCGTTTCCTTCCGTGGAGGTATCCATTTCCCAAACCCACGGACAGACCGCGCAGTTTTTTTGATTTTGTCATAAACGAGCCCTCCCGGGCGTATGTTTTAGCAAACACACGCCTTGGAGGGATTTTTTGTGGACAGCATCTATGAGGATATTGCCCGCAGGACGGACGGCGACATATATCTTGGCGTCGTCGGGCCGGTGCGGACGGGGAAATCGACCTTTATAAAGCGTTTTATGGAAACGCTCGTCATCCCCAACATCGAAAACGTATACCGCAAGGAGCGCGCGCGGGACGAACTTCCGCAGTCCGGCTCCGGCAGGACCATTATGACGGCGGAGCCGAAATTTGTGCCGGAGGAAGCCGTCGATATCGCCCTGAACGGGGATGCCGCCGCTTCGGTCCGGCTCATCGACTGCGTGGGCTATATGGTCCCCGGCGCGGAAGGGCTGTATGAAGACGGGGCGGAACGCATGGTAACGACGCCATGGTACGCCCATGAGATACCTATGACGCAGGCCGCTGAGGAAGGCACCCGCAAGGTCATCGCCGAGCATTCCACGATCGGACTTGTGGTCACGACGGACGGGAGCTTCGGGGATATCCCCAGAGAAAACTATCTCGCGGCAGAGGAACGGGTCATCCGGGAGCTGCGGGAGATAGGCAGGCCGTTTGCCGTCGTTCTCAACAGCAGCACGCCCCGGTCGGAGCAGGCTCAGACGCTGGCGCAGGAGATATCGAAGCGGTATGACGTGCCGTGCATGGCGCTCAACTGCCAGCAGCTCTCCGGCGAGGACATAAACGCCGTCATGGGCGCGATACTCTTCCAGTTCCCGCTGACGGAGCTTTCTGTCTGGCTCCCGACATGGGCCGAGGCGCTTCCCGAGGACAGCGAGCTGAAAAAAACGCTGTATTCGGCGCTTCTGTCCGCCGGGCAGAACATGCGAACGCTGCAGGACGCTTACAGCGGCGTGGAGCTCATAGCCCAGAACGACTTTGTCAGTCAGGCGCGTATCAGCGCCGCTCAGGCCGGCGACGGTACGGCCACGGCTGTCATCGACCTGCAGGGGGCTTTGTATTATCAGACGCTCAGTGAGCAGTCCGGCTTTGAGATACGGGACGACGGCGACCTGATGGAGCTTCTGCGTTCGCTGAAGACCGTAAAAACAGAATACGACCACGTCCATGAGGCGCTGGCGCAGGCGCGGGAAACGGGCTATGGCGTTATCATGCCGGGGCCCGAGGAAATGGTTCTCGAGGAACCGCAAATCATCAGCCGCGGCGGACGGTACAGCGTGCGCCTGAGGGCGAGCGCCCCGGCTATCCACCTGTTCCAGACGCAGGTGGAAACGGAAGTATCCCCGGCCGTGGGCGGCGAAAAGGCGTCGGAGGAGATCGTGAGCTTTCTTTTGCAGGGCTTTGACGGCGATATAAACCGGATATGGGAATCGAACATCTTTGGCAAATCCCTGTATGATATTGCGGAGGAGGGGCTGACCGCAAAGCTCACGCGCATACCGCCGAACATTCGGAACCGGCTGCGTCTGACGGTGCAGCGGCTCGTAAACGACGGCGGCTTCAGCCTCATATGTATTATTTTATAAGAAAAAGGTCGAAATAAATTTGAAAAGAATAGCTTTCCGGCTCACATCATATATGTTACAATGAGGTGAGCCGGATGCGTTTCATAAGGAAAATAAAGTGGTGGCGGCCGCTTACGCTGCTGATGGTCGCGGTCGTGTACATATTGATACCCGTCGAGGAGTTTTTGCAGGCGAACGCGGAGGCCGCCGCACCCGTCCTTGTCATCGATGCCGGACACGGCGGCGCAGACGGCGGCGCGGTCGCGGCGGACGGAACGCCGGAGAGTGACATAAACCTTGATATCGCCCTGCGTCTGGAAGCGCTGGCGGCGTTTTGGGGCGTGGAGGCCGTTATGACACGCTCGACTGACGATATCGATTATCCCGCGGAGGCGACGACGATATCGGCCATGAAAAAGGCCGACCAGAACGCCCGCGTAGCGCTGATAAATGAGACGCCCGGCGCGATCCTCGTAAGCATACATCAGAACAACTATCCCGCTTCGTCCCCCTCGGGCATACAGGTCTTTTACGGCACGGAAGCCGGAAGCGACACGTTCGCCGACATCATGCAGGATAACCTGACGGCGCAGCTTTATCCGCAGAACCGGCGGGTAGCGGCGGCGATCGACGACGATGTTTACCTCATGCGCAAGGCGCAGTGCCGGGCCGTGCTGGTAGAATGCGGTTTTTTATCAAACCCGGACGACCTGCAAAACCTCAAGACTGTTGATTACCGCATGAAGCTCGCCGTCGTTATGCTTGCGTCATATCTTCAATACACAGAAGGGATCTT
>CAZEXC010000011.1:0-30916 GCA_964516625.1 uncultured Oscillospiraceae bacterium
CGTTCGCCTCCTGGGGCAATATCATCAGCGACGTCAACAACTCCTTTGTGATGACAAACTACTGGTTTATCTGGATACCGGCCGGCGTCTGCCTGATGATCGCGGTGCTCGGCTTCAACTTCGTGGGCGATGGCCTTCGCGATGCCTTCGACCCGAAAATGAAGCGCTGAGGAGGGAGGAGCAACATGGCCAAGAAGCAATCGGAAGGATACCTCTCCGCGAAGGAGTCGCGGCGGATATCCAAAGAAAACCGCAAGATCACCGGCGAGCTGGAAAAACAGCGCAAGCGCAGGAATGTGCCGGAAAGCGAATATCTCACCACCATGCACGACCCGGGAAACTCTGTGGAATTTGACAATCTCCACACCTATTTCTTCACCGACGCCGGTACGGTCAAGAGCGTGGACGGCGTCACCTTTGAAGTGCCTATCGGCAAGACCGTAGGCGTGGTAGGGGAGTCCGGCTGCGGCAAATCCGTCACCAGCCTGTCCCTTATGCAGCTGCTGCAGCGGCCGCAGGGCCAGATCGTGGAGGGCTCCATTCGTCTGAATTTGGGCGACAAGGCCTATGACGTGGCCAAGATGCCCTATGAGAAGATCCAGCATCTGCGGGGCAATTTCGTGTCCATGATTTTTCAGGAGCCTATGACAGCCCTGAACCCGGTGTTCCGCATCAGCGACCAGCTTCGGGAGGTGCTGGAGCTGCACAACACGGAAAACCGCACCAGGGAGGAGATAAACGCCCGCGTCATAGAAATCCTGAATATGGTTGGCATCGCCAATGCCGAGGGCGTCAGCCGTATGTATCCCCATGAGCTGTCCGGCGGCATGCGCCAGCGTGTCATGATCGCCATGGCGCTGGCCTGCCGGCCCAAAATCATCATCGCCGACGAGCCGACCACGGCGCTGGATGTGACCATTCAGGCTCAGATTCTGGATCTTCTACGGGCGCTGAAGGATAAGATTAATTCCTCCATCCTGTTCATCACGCACGATCTGGGCGTCATCGCCGAGATGGCGGACTATGTGGTGGTCATGTACGCCGGCCGTATCGTGGAGAAGGGTACCGCCGAGGATATCTTCTATCACCCGGCCCACCCCTATACCATTGGCCTGATGGCCTCCAAGCCTGTAGTTGGCAAGCAGGTGGATAAGCTCTACTCCATCCCCGGCAAGGTGCCGAACCCCATCAATATGCCGAATTACTGCTACTTTAAGGATCGCTGTGAAATGTGCGTGGATCGGTGTCAGGGAGAGTATCCTTGCGAGATCAGCATATCGGACACCCACAAGGTGTCCTGCTATCGGTTCTATGACGACGTGAAGGAAGGAGGGGACGCAAAATGAGCATGCGAAAAGGTGTGAAGGACGCGGACGCGCATGTCAGGCAAGATTCGGATAACGAGAGCGGAGAGAGCGGGAAGCGCTCAAAAAAACCGGCCTTTGACCGTGTGATCGCGGATGATTATACCCCTGTGACCTATGACGAGCAATACATCCTCATGGTCAACGCTCTGAAGAAATATTTCCCCATCAAGAGCGGCGTCGTGACAAAGACCGTGGGCTATGTCAAGGCCGTGGACGGCGTCACCTTCAATATGAGGCGGGGCACTACCATGGGACTGGTGGGCGAGTCCGGCTGCGGCAAGACCACCACCGGCAGAACCATCCTGCGCCTGTCCGGGGAGAAGAGCGGCGGCCAGGTGCTGTTCAATGGTCAGGAGGTCTATGATCTGTCGGCCAAAGAGATGCGCGCGCTCCGAACCAAGATGCAGATCATCTTTCAGGATCCCTTTTCCAGTCTGTCGCCCCGTATGCCCGTGGGCGAAATCATCGGTGAGGCCGTCCGGGAACACGGCCTTGTGTCCAAGGCGGAATTCAACGATTACATCGATCAGGTCATGGACAACTGCGGTCTTCAGCCCTTCCATAAGGATCGCTATCCCCATGAGTTTTCCGGCGGCCAACGCCAGCGCATCTGTATTGCCCGTGCGCTGGCTTTGAACCCGGAATTTGTGGTATGCGATGAGCCGGTGTCCGCGCTGGATGTGTCCATTCAGGCGCAGATTATCAACCTTCTCAAGGAATTGCAGGAGCGGTTCAGTCTCACATATCTGTTTATTTCCCACGACCTTTCCGTGGTGGAGCATATCTCCGACACCGTGGGCGTCATGTATCTGGGGAATCTGGTGGAGTACGGCAGCACAGAGGATATCTTCAGGCATCCGCTGCACCCCTATACGGAAGCGCTGTTTTCCGCCATTCCCATCCCGGATCCCAACGCCCGGATGAATCGGATTGTGTTGGAGGGATCTATCCCGTCCCCGGCCGATCCGCCCAAGGGCTGCAAATTCCATACCCGCTGTGCCCGCTGCACCCGGCGGTGCATGGAGGAAGAGCCCGTCCAGCGCGAGGTGGAGCCGGGCCACTATGTGGTCTGCCACCTGTATGACAAATGAGCAGGACGCGTCGCACTTATGATGACGACGACGGTCGCGTGATCGCCGATATGAGCGCCGTTGAGCGCCCGCCGCTCATCCTGCCCCGCAGGCAGAAAAAGAAAGAAGCCGAAAGGCCGCCGGAGGCGGAAGACCGCCCCTGGGAGAGCTCTTTCACGCCGCAGGAACGGCGAGTTACGATCCTTGCCGCCTTGAAAGCGGGACTTCTGATCGCCCTGACATATATCGTGGGTCTGGGCGCGATAATCCTGCTGCTGCTCTGGCTCTGGACGTGAAGCGCCGGTTTCTTCGGATAATTTCCATACGCCGTTTTCAATATTTTCCCGCAAAAAAATGAGGCGCTGTCTCCATTCAGCTCAAAAAGCTGTTTTGAGA
Source organism: uncultured Oscillospiraceae bacterium (assembly GCA_964516625.1). Classification (GTDB taxonomy): domain Bacteria; phylum Bacillota; class Clostridia; order Oscillospirales; family Oscillospiraceae; genus CAJOIG01. The sequence goes on from CAZEXC010000011.1 coordinate 2,834, forward strand.
CGGCGCTCTCTTATTTTAGTATTTTTCCTTGCTCTTGAATATGAGCGCGACGATAAGACCGAAGAAGATGGCGGCGCAGATGCCTCCCGCCGCGGCGGTGAAGCCCCCGGTAAACGCGCCGAGAAAGCCGTCCGTTGCCACGGCCTCCCGCACGCCCCTGGCAAGCAGGTTCCCGAAGCCCGTCAGGGGGACGGTGGCTCCGGCGCCGGCCCATTCCGCCAGAGGCTCGTACAGGCCGAGAGCCCCCAGAACGACGCCCGCGACGACGTACATGGTGAGAATGCGCGCGGGGGTGAGCTTTGTAATGTCGATAAGAAGCTGACCGATAAGGCACAGCGCCCCGCCCACGAGAAAAGCCTTTAAAAAATCTACCCAGATCGTCATATTCAGCACCTCGAATTTTCCAGCGCGACGGCGTGGCATATGGCGGGAATGCTTTCGCCCTGCTGGTTTGTGGTGGGACTCATCATTGCGCCGGTGGCGGCGAACAGGAGCCTGTCCCATTGCCCCTCCGCCATGCCGTGCAGGAAATGGCCGCATAAGACGGAAGCGGAGCAGCCGCAGCCCGAACCGCCGCTGTGGGCGTCCTGACTGTCGATATAATAGATGAGCCGCCCGCAGTCCATATATCGGACGCCGAGGTCGATGCCATCCATGGAAAACAGCTCCCGCAGGATGTCCGAGCCGACGACGCCCAGATCGCCCGTGACGATGGCGTCGTAGTAATCCGGCGTCCGGCCTGTGTCCCGGAAGTGGGCGGTGAGGGTGTCATAGGCAGCCGGAGCCATGGCCGCGCCCATGTTGTTCATATCCGTCACGCCCGCGTCGGTGATGATGCCGGTGGTGATGTGGGTGATATACGGCCCCGGGCCGTTTTCCTTGAGGACGATGGCCCCCGCGCCCGTCACCGTCCACTGCGCCGTGGGCGGGCGCTGGCTGCCGTATTGCAGGGGAAAGCGGTACTGACGCTCTGCGGAGCAGAAGTGCGAGCTGGTGGCGGCCGCGGCGGTGCCGCAAAAGCCCCCGTCTATTGCCATCGCCGCGAGAGACAGGCTCTCCGCCATGGTCGAGCACGCGCCGTACAGCCCGAAATAGGGCGAGCCGCAGTCCCGCATGGCGTAGGCCGATCCGGCGCACTGATTTAAAAGGTCGCCGGAAAAAACGTATTCCACATCGCTTGGCGGCGTCTTTGCCTTGTCGCACGCAAGGCCGTAGCACATTTTCAGCATGGCGCTTTCGGCCTTTTCCCAGCTTTTTTCCCCAAAGCGGGAATCGTCGCTGAGATAATCGAAATATTTCCGCAGAGGGCCCTCGCCCTCTTTTTTGCCGCCTACGCACGCGGCTGCGGCGATGGACGGCTGAAGGACAAGCTTCACGGTTTGTTTACCCAATCTTTTCGTTTCCATGTCCATAGCTTGCGCGTTTTGCGGGAAAAAATACGGGCGCGGAGGAGCTTCCTGCCGCGCCCGCGAAATTTTTTTCGCCGCCCGGATCACAGTTATTCCGAGCGGCGCTTTTTTACGCAGATTTGACAAAAGCGTGGTTTTGGATTTGACGGGCGGGCGGTAATCTGAGAGCGTAAGATAACCAAAACAAAAAAGAAAAGGAGAAAAGGAAATGAAGAAAATCATGTGTCTTACGCTCATCGCCGCCTTTGCCGCGGCTGTGCTGGCCGGGTGCGGAAGCGCGGATACAGCCTCCGAGGCTTCGGCGGAAACGGGACTGGCCGGCGTCGTGGCCACAGACGGATCGACCTCCATGGAGAAGGTCATCGGCGCGCTGGGCGAGCAATTTATGAGCGACAACAGCGGCGTGACATTCACCTACAATCCCACCGGCTCCGGCAGCGGCATCACCGCCGTGGCGGAGGGACGGTGCGACATCGGCCTTTCCAGCCGCGACCTGAAGGACGAGGAGACGGAGCAGGGGCTTGAGCAGACCGTTCTGGCGCTGGACGGCATCGCCGTCATCGTGAACCCCGAAAACCCCGTAACGGATCTGAGCCTTGAAGACATCGCGAAGATATACACCGGCGAGATAACGAGCTGGAGCGAGGTCGGCGGCAATGACGCCGAGATCGTCCTCATCGGCCGGGAGGCCGGAAGCGGCACGCGCGACGGCTTTGAGTCCATCACCGGCACGGCGGACGCCTGCCGGTACCGGCAGGAGCTGACATCCACCGGCGACGTCATCACCACCGTGGCCGGGAACCCCGACGCCATCGGCTACGCGTCTCTGGCCGCCGTGCAGGACACAGTGAAAACGCTGTCCGTGGACGGCGTCATGCCTACCGAGGAAACGGTGAAGGACGAAAGCTATGCCGTACAGCGTCCCTTCATTCTGGTGACAAAGGCGGACACGCCCCTGTCGGAGGCGGCTCAGGCGTTTTTTGACTATGTCACATCTGCCGGGGCGAACGACATCATATCCGAGGCGGGCGCCGTGCCTGTGAACTGATATGAAGAGCAGACGCTTTGCGGAAAACGCCATCCACGGCGTTTTCCTCCTGCTGGGGCTCATCACCGTGGGATGCGTGCTTATTATCAGCATATATCTTATCATCTCCGGCATCCCGGCCATACGGGAGATAGGGCTGTTCAAATTCCTTCTGGGGAAGACATGGGCGTCCACAGCGGCGGAACCGTCCTACGGCATACTGCCTTTTATCCTCACGAGCGTTTACGGCACGGCGGGAGCCATCGTTCTGGGCGTGCCTGTGGGCTTTTTCACCGCTGTGTATCTGGCAAAGCTCGCGCCGTCCGGCGTAAGGGCTGCGCTTGAAACGGCGGTGAGCCTTCTTGCCGGCATACCGTCGGTGGTGTACGGACTCGTGGGTATGATGGTTCTCGTGCCGGGGATACGGAAGCTTTTCAGCGTATCGGACGGGGCGAGCCTTTTGGCAGCCATTATCATTCTGGCCGTCATGATACTGCCTTCCATTATAAAGGTGTCCCTGACGGCGCTGGAGTCCGTGCCGAAGGAATACGAGGACGCTTCTCTGGCGCTGGGCGCGGCGCCGGTAGAGACATATTTCCGCGTGTCCGTCCCGGCGGCAAAAAGCGGTATCGCGGCTGCTGTGGTGCTGGGCGTGGGCCGGGCCATCGGTGAGGCCATGGCGGTCATGATGGTGGCGGGAAACGCGCCCAACATGCCGTCCCTCTTTGAAAGCGTGCGCTTTCTTACCACCGCCGTGGCAAGCGAGATGTCCTACGCAAGCGGCCTGCAGCGGCAGGCGCTGTTTTCCATCGCGCTGGTGCTGTTTCTTTTCATCATGCTCATAAACGCGGCGCTGAATTTCTTTTTGAAACGGGAGAAGGTGAGATGAGTGACGACAGGAAGAAGGACATACATCGCCGTTATGAAGGCGCTGATGGGGCTTGCCGTGACGCTGACGGCCGCGCTGACGCTGTTTCTCATCGGCTATGTGCTGTGGAAGGGCGTGCCAAACATCACATGGGAGCTCCTCTCCGAAACGCCCAGCTATCTTTCCGGGCGCATCGGCATCCTGCCTGATATTTTAAATACCGTATATATCGTCATTGCGACGCTTATCGTCGTCCTGCCGCTCGGCGTGGGCGCGGCGATTTACCTGACGGAATACGCCCGCAATAAAAAGCTTGCCGCGGCCATCGAATACGCCGCGGAGACGCTCTCCGGCATCCCGTCCATCATCTACGGCCTCGTGGGTATGCTTTTCTTCTGTCAGCTCTGCGGCATGAAAACTTCCCTCATGGCCGGGGCGCTGACGCTGGTTATCATGAACCTGCCTACGGTCATGCGCACGACGCAGGAAAGTCTCAAGACTGTGCCGCAAAGCTACCGCGAGGGCGCTTTCGGTCTGGGCGCGGGCAAGTGGCGTGTCATACGGACCGTTGTGCTGCCCGGCTGCGTGGAGGGCGTCGTCACCGGCTGCATCCTGTCCGTGGGGCGGATATTGGGCGAGTCGGCGGCGCTTCTGTTCACAGCGGGCTTCGCTCACGCGTTAAACGGCTTTTTCGCGGGACTCAACAGCGCGGGCGCGACGCTTACCGTGGCGCTGTACGTCTACGCCAAGGAAAACGGCGAATTTGGGATCGCCTTCGGCATCGCCGCCATTTTGATGCTCCTGACCGTCCTTATCAATCTGGCGGCCGCGCTTGTTGGAAAATACTTCCGGAAAAGGAGGGACGCATGAGCGGTATCGTATCGGTAGAAGACCTGTGCCTCTGGTACGGGAGCGCGCAGGCGCTGAAAAACGTAAGCATCGAGATAGAGGAGCGCAGCATCACGGCTCTTATCGGCCCGTCCGGCTGCGGGAAGTCCACATTTTTAAAAACGCTCAATCGCATGAACGACCTGATACCCGGCGTGAAGATAACGGGGAAAGTCGCCTATCGGGGGGAAGATATCTTTGCGGGCGGCGTCGATGTAAACGGACTCCGCCGCAGCATCGGCATGGTGTTCCAGAAGCCCAACCCCTTTCCTATGAGCATTTATGACAACATCGCCTACGGCCCCCGGACACACGGCGTGAAAGGCAAGGCAAAGCTCGACGATATCGTGGAGAGGGCCCTGTGCGCCGCCGCCATTTGGGACGAGGTCAAGGACAGGCTGAAAAAGCCGGCGCTTGGACTGTCCGGCGGCCAGCAGCAGCGGCTGTGCATCGCCCGGGCGCTGGCGGTGGAGCCGGACGTCCTGCTCATGGACGAGCCCACATCGGCTCTTGACCCCATCTCGACGTCGAAGATCGAGGAGCTTGCAATGGAGCTGAAGCAGCGATATACTATCGTTATCGTGACCCACAATATGCAGCAGGCCGTCCGAATCTCCGACAACACCGCGTTTTTCCTGCTGGGCGAGCTTATCGAATACGGCGTCACCGAGGCCATGTTCGGCGCGCCCCGGGACAAGCGTACCGAGGACTATATCACAGGGAGGTTCGGATAATGGCAAGAAGCAGATTTGACGAGCAGCTATCCACCCTGAACAACGAGCTCATACGCATGGGCAGCCTCTGCGAGGAGATCATCGCGCTGGCCGCCGAAGCTCTTTTAAGCGGGGACGGCCCGGCCGCCGGGAAGGTGCCGGCTCTGGACGGCGAGATAGACCGAATGGAGCGGAGCATAGAGGGGCTCTGTCTCAAGCTCTTATTGCAGCAGCAGCCCGTGGCCCGCGACCTGCGCCAGATATCCGCGGCGCTGAAGATGATTACAGACATGGAACGCATCGGCGATCAGGCCGCGGACATCGCGGAGATCATCCCCTATCTGGGCGGACGCACCGGCGCGGAGTGCGGAGCCATCCACACGATGGCGGAGGCCGCCATCAAAATGGTGACGGAGAGCGTGAACGCCTATGTGAGGCGCGACACGGCGCTTGCCGAGGCCACCGCCGCTCACGACGACGTGGTGGATGACTGCTTCCGTCAGGTGAAGGCGTCCCTGACGGAGATCCTTTCTCAAAGGCCGGAGGACGGGGAATACGCCCTCGACCTTCTCATGATTGCCAAGTACTTTGAGCGCATCGGCGACCACGCGGTAAATATCGCGGAGTGGGTGATTTTTTCCGTGACCGGCGTCCATGAGCCGCCGGACGGCGCTATGCGCGACTGGGACGCATAAAAGGGAGGCACACAGACGTGATTTGGTGCGTAGAGGACGACGCGAGCATACGGGATATCGAGATATACACCCTGTGCGCCACGGGCTTTGAAGCCCGCGGATTTGCCGACGGCCCGACCTTTTTCGAGGCGCTGAGGACGGAAAGGCCGGAGCTTGTCATCCTTGACATCATGCTGCCGGGCGACGATGGGGTGGAGATATTAAAGCGTCTGAGGGCGGGCTCCGATACCTGCCGGATCCCTGTCATCATGGCCACGGCCAGAGGCACGGAGTACGATAAGATACAGAGCCTTGATCTGGGCGCGGACGATTATCTCGTAAAGCCCTTTGGCATGATGGAGATGGTCTCCCGCGTGAAAGCCGTTCTGCGCCGCTGCAAGCCCGCCGCGGAGCAGCGCGTTTTGAAGGCCGGCGGTCTTGTCCTGAACAGCGACGAGCGCACCGTTTTTGCCGACGGGAAGCGCGTGCAGCTTACCTATAAGGAATTTGAGGTGCTGCGGATTTTTCTCTCAAACCCCGGCATCGTATTTACCCGCGACCGTCTGTTCAGCGAGGTCTGGGGCGCGGGATACGTCGGAGAGAGCCGCACGGTGGATATGCACATCCGCACTCTGCGTCAGAAGCTTGGAAAATACGGGGCCATGATAGAGACAGTCCGCAACGTGGGCTATCGGATGGAGGCTGAAGCGCCATGACAAAAAAGATTTTTCGCTCTATTTTCCTCGTGTCGATGGCCGTGCTGCTGGCCTGTATCGTCTTTATTATGGGCGTTATGTACGAGTATTACGGCGCGATGCAGAAAAACCAGCTCAAAACGGAGCTCTCGCTTGCGGCGGAGGGCGTGGAGCATGGCGGACTTGCCTATCTGCAGGGGCTGGACGGCGAGGACTGCCGCCTGACGCTCGTGGCGGAGAGCGGCGAGGTCATATTCGACTCCCAAAGCGACGCCGCCGCTATGGAAAATCACGCCGGGCGGGAGGAGATAAAGCAGGCGCTGGAGGCAGGTGTCGGCGAGAGCGCCCGATATTCCGCCACCCTGACGGAGCAGACCCTGTACTACGCCCAACGGCTGTCGGGCGGAAGCGTCCTTCGCATCTCCGTCAGCCGCATGACGGTACTGGCCATCCTGCTGGCCATGCTCCAGCCCGTGTCGGGCATCATCCTTATCGCGCTGATCCTGTCGGCGGTGCTGGCAAAGCGGCTGGCGAAAAAAATCGTGCGGCCTCTGGAGGCGATCGACCTCGACGAGCCGCTGGAAAACGATACATACGACGAGCTGGCGCCGCTGCTGACCCGCCTTGAGCGGCAGAGCCGCCAGATACAGAGCCAGAAGCGGGAGCTTCAGGAGCGTAAAAACGAGTTTTCAGCCGTGATCCGCAGTATGCGCGAGGGGCTTATCCTCCTGAACCGGGAAGATATTATCCTGAGCGTCAACCCGGCGGCGGCGGCTTTTTTTGGCGCGGACGGCTCGTGCGAGGGCGCGGATTTTTTGAGCGTGGAGCGGAGCGGGGAGATAAACCGGGCCCTGCGCGCCGCCAAAGCCGGGGGACACGAGGAAATACAGATCGAGCGAAACGGCCGGGAGTACCAGCTCGATCTCAGCCGTATCGGAGAGGAGGGGCGGACGGACGGCGCGGTCATCCTCGTTTTCGATATCACCGAAAAGGCCTTTGCCGAGCGCAGCCGGCGGGAGTTTACCGCCAACGTATCCCACGAGCTGAAAACGCCGCTGCATTCCATCATGGGAAGCGCGGAGATCATGGAAGACGGCCTTGTAAAGCCTCAGGACATACCCCGGTTCGCGGGAAGCATCCGCTCGGAGGCCGCGCGGCTGGTCACGCTCATTGAGGAGATCATACGCCTGTCCCAGCTCGACGAGAGAAGGGAGCTTCCGGCGGAGGAGGTCGATCTCTATGCTCTGGCGGAGGAGGAGCTGAGGGCGTTTTCCCGACCGGCGGGGGAAAAGGGCATCCGTCTGTCTCTGGAAGGGAAAAGCGCTGTTATAACAGGGGTGCGCCAGCTTCTGCACGAAATATTGTATAACCTCATCGACAATGCCGTGAAGTACAACGTGGAGGGCGGGAGCGTGAAGGTGACGGCGGATGTCGGCGACGGCGGCGCGTTTGTCTCCGTGGCCGACACGGGCATCGGCATCCCCGCGGAGCATCAGGCGCGGGTTTTCGAGCGGTTTTACCGCGTGGACAAAAGTCACTCGAAAAAAATCGGCGGCACAGGCCTCGGCCTTTCCATCGTCAAGCACGCCGCGCAGTATATGAACGGCAAAATAAACCTCAAAAGCGCAGCCGGTCAGGGAACAGAGGTCACGATAACCTTCCCGGCGGACAGAGCATAGATAAAACATCCGGGAAACGCATTCGCGTTTCCCGGATACTGATCATATCCTTGCGACGCCGGACTCGACAGCCGCCCGCGCAACGGCGCGGGAGACGGTTTCGCGCAAACGCGGGTCGAAAGGCTCGGGGATGATGTGCTCGGCGGAAAGCTCCTCTTTGTCCACGAGCGCCGCCAGAGCATAAGCCGCGGCGTGCTTCATGGCGTCGTTTATGTCCGACGCGCGCACGTCCAGCGCGCCTCGGAAAACGGCGGGAAAAGCCAGCACGTTATTGAGCTGGTTCGGCAGATCGCTGCGCCCTGTGGCCGCGATAGCCGCGCCGTTGGCCTTTGCCTCGTCGGGGAATATTTCCGGCGTGGGGTTGGCGCAGGCGAAGACGATGGCGTTTTTCGCCATCGTGCGAACCATTTCGCCGGTAACGGCGCCCGGAGAAGATACGCCGATGAAAACGTCCGCGCCGCGCAGGACGTCTGAAAGCGCGCCGGTCACGCCGCCGCTGTTCGTGACGGCGGCGAGATCCGCTTTCGCGGCATTCAGGCCCTTTCGCCTGCTGTATATGGCGCCGGCCCGGTCGCAGACGATGATGTCGCCGGCTCCGGCGGACGCGAGAAGCCGCGCAATGGCCGTTCCCGCCGCGCCCGCGCCGTTGATGACGATGCGGATGTTGGGAAGCGTCTTATCCACGACCTTCAGGGCGTTTATAAGTCCCGCCAGAGCGATGATAGCCGTGCCGTGCTGGTCGTCGTGGAACACCGGGATGTCGCACGTCTGCTTCAGCCGCCGCTCTATCTCGAAGCAGCGGGGCGCGGAGATATCCTCGAGGTTTATGCCGCCAAAATTCCCGGCCAGAAGAGAGACCGTCCTTACGATATCGTCCACGTCGTTCGAGCGGATGCAAAGGGGAATGGCGTCCACGCCGCCGAGCTCTTTGAAAAGGACGCACTTTCCCTCCATGACGGGCATACCTGCCTCCGGGCCGATGTTCCCGAGCCCCAATACGGCGGAGCCGTCCGTCACCACGGCCACGGTGTTCCAGCGGCCGGTGAGCTCATAGCTTTTGGAGGGGTCTTTTTGTATCTCCAGACATGGCGCGGCGACGCCGGGGGTATAGGCAAGGGACAGGGCTTCGGCGTTATCAATGTGCATTTTTGCTTCGACGCGGAGCTTTCCCCGCCACTGACGGTGGGCCTCAAGAGACTGCGCTAGATAGTCCATACAATCCAAACTCTCTTCTTTTCTTTATTTACAGATAACGGGAATAGATATTGCCGCGGGTATCGCAGAAAACGCTCACCGGGAAATCCTCCACCATCAGACGATGGATGGCCTCCGTCCCGAGCTCGGGAAAGGCCACGACCTCGCAGGCTTTTACATAATTTGCCAGAAGCGCGCCGCACCCGCCCTCGGCGGAAAAATACACGGCGGAATTTTCCACGATGGCGTCGATGACCGCCTGACCGCGCCGTCCCTTGCCGATCATGCCGCGCAGACCGAGACGGAGAAGCGCAGGCGTGTAGGGATCCATGCGGTAGGCCGTGGTGGGGCCGCAGGAGCCGATGGGCCGCCCCGGCGGGGCGGGAGTCGGGCCGGTATAATACAGGATCTGATCCTGCAGGTCGACGGGCAGCGGTTCTCCCGCCTCCAGAAGCTGACAGAGCTTTTTGTGCGCCGCGTCCCGCGCGGTATAGATAACGCCGGTCACGCGCACCTCGTCCCCCGCGCGGAGCGTTTTCGCGCTCTCAAGGGAAAAGGGCGTCCGAATGGACTTGCTCATAACAGCACCTCCGAAGCATGGCGCAGGCTGTGGCAGCCGACGGAAACGGCGCAGGGAAGCCCCGCGATATGGGTGGGAGCCTGCACGATGTTCACGCCGATGGAAAAATCCCTTATCCGCTGGAAAAGCTCCCGCTCCAGCGCCGCGTAAAAGGGGTCGGGATTCGCTCCTTCCCGCAGGACGGCCTTCTTGGACATATAAGCGGCGCGGTCGAAATTCCCGCCTATGCCAACGCCGATCATGACAGGGGGACAGGCGTCCGGGACGGCCAGACGCGCCGTTTCCAGCACAAAAGACTTCACGCCGTCCAGACCGTCGGCGGGAGCAAGCATGGAAATGCGGGCCTTGTTCTCGCAGCCGAAGCCGCGCGGGGCGACCGTCACCTTCACACCGTCGCCGGGGACGAGATCCGTATATATGACGGCGGGGGTATTGTCGCCGGTATTTTCCCGCCGGAGCGGGTCGGATACGATAGAGGAGCGCAGATAGCCGTCCTTCACCGCCCGGCGGACGCCGTCGTTCACGGCGTCCGGGATGGAGCCGGAAATATGCGCGTCCTGACCGATCTCAAGATAAACGGCGGCGAGCCCCGTGTCCTGACACAGCGGGATGTTCCCGTTTTTTTCAAAATTTTCGATGATATAGGGGTTCCCAAAAGCATAGAGCTTTTCTTCCACATACTTCGGCAGATGCAGACAGGCGTCCACATACAGGCGGGCGACGGCGTCGGAGATCTGCGTGGCGGCATACTCTCTCATAAACGGTTCACCCCGGATAAGACGCTATGGGCCGGCGCTTATGCTCACTGGCGGCGTGGAAGCGGTCGATCCGCTTCCTGTCCGCGTCCGATGCCTCGCCGGTAAGCAGGAACCTGTCGATCGCGGCATAGGTAACGCCCATTTCCGATTCGTCTGTCTGGCCCTCAAAAAGACCGGCGGACGGGGCTTTCGTGCGAACGGCCATGGGCGCGTCCAGAAAGGCGAGAAATTCATATATCTCCGTCACTGTCAGGTCGGCGATGGGATTGAAGTCGTGAGCCCCGTCGCCCCATTTTGTGAAATAGCCCATATACGCCTCGCTGCGGTTGCCGGTACCGGCCACAAGACGGCTCTCGCTTCCCGCAACGGCGTACAGCGCGGTCATACGCAGCCGCGGGGCGATGTTCGCGACGGCGGCGTCGGTGATGCCGGTAATGGGGGAGAGGGTGTCTATCATCCGATCCCGCACGGCGGTTAGGTCTATCATGCGCGTCTCGATGCCGTATTTTTCCGCGACCTCTTTCCCGTCGTCCAAATCCATGCCGAAATTGCGCGACGAGGAGCAGGGCATAAGGATGCCTACGGTATCGCCGCACGCGGCTTTGCACAAGATACCGACGAGAGCGGAATCCTTGCCGCCGCTGTTGCCGTAGACGATGCCCTTCGCGCCGCTTTCGGCCAGTATGCGTTTGATAAAGGCCACGCGGCTTTCAAATTCCTTTTGATAGTCTCTCATTGTGTTCCTCCAGAACAAAAGCATGTGCTTCGCCGGACGCAGACAGGCCGCGTCCGGCATTTTTTCAGGGGATTTCTATGTACTGCTCCCGATCCGCGCCGACGGAAACATAGCGGATGCGGCAGCCCACCGCGTCCTCCAGATAGCGGACGTAATCCTGCGCCGCCTTGGGAAGCTCCGCGAAGCGGCGGCAGCCGGTGATGTCGCCCGAAAAGCCCTCCAGATATTCATACACGGGCCTGCACCTTTCCAGCGCCGGTTCCAGCGGGAAGCCGTCGATCCTTTTCCCGTCCAGCTCATAGGCCGCGCAGACGGGGATCTTTTCCATGCCGGAGAGGACGTCGAGCTTTGTCAGCGCCAGCTCCGTTGCGCCCTGAAGCTTTACGCCGAAGCGGGAGGCCGGCACGTCAAAGCCGCCGACCCGGCGGGGACGGCCGGTGGCCGCGCCGTATTCGCCGCCGGCCTCCCGGAGGGCATGCGCCTGTTCGCCGGAAAACTCGCACACAAACGGGCCGCCGCCCACAGCGGAGGAGTAGGCTTTCATAATGCCGACGACGTTGTCGAGACGTTTGGCCGGGATTCCGGCGCCGATCGGCGCGTATGCCGCCAGCGTGCAGGAGGAAGACGTATAGGGGAATATGCCGAAGTCCAGATCCCGCAAAGCGCCAAGCTGCGCCTCCAGCAAAATGGATTTTCCCGCCTCGTCCGCCTCCGTTAGAAACGTCGTCGTGTCGCAGATGCTGTCCATGATCGGATCGCCGTAGCGCATGAGCCAGTCGTACATCTCGTCGGCGTCGACAGGCGCATGGCCGTAGCCTTTCTCCACCGTCAGGTTCTTCCACTCCACGATGTCCCGCAGGCGCTCCCTGAGGACGTCGCGGAAAAGCAGATCCCCCACGCGGATGGACTTACGCATGTATTTATCCGAGTACACCGGGCCGATGCCGCGGCGGGTGGAGCCCTGTTTTTTCGCGCCCATGCGATCCTCCTCCAGACCGTCCAGCAGAGGATGATATGGCATGCAGACCGTGGCGCGGTCGCTTATTTTGAGGTTTGCGCCGCTAATTTTGATCCCCTTTTCCCGCAGAGAGGCAAGCTCCCCGTCCAGATGGGCGAGGTCTATCACCATGCCCGGGCCCATGACGTTCACGGTCTCGGTGCGCAGGATGCCGGAGGGCAGGAGGTTCAGAATGAACTTTCCCCGCTCGTTTACCACGGTATGACCGGCGTTGTTGCCGCCCTGATAGCGGGCTACAACGTCGTACTGGCTCGCGAGAAGGTCGACCATACGGCCCTTTCCCTCGTCGCCCCAGTTGATTCCGACAACGGCTGTTATCATCGCGCGTATCTCCTTAATAATTATATACAGAAATCAGACGTTCGTGACCGCTTCCACGCCGAGCTCATCGGCGTATCGGGTCAGGACAGGTTCGGCATATTCGCGGAGAAATTTCTCCGTTTGCTGCGGGGCAAGGCCCACGAATTTCCGCACGTCGAGGATATCTTTCAGATCTTCCTCTTTCAGATGGAACGCGGGGTCGGCGAGGAGCCGGTCGAGAAGGTCGTTCTCGCCGCCTTCCAGCTTTACCCGCGCCGCGGCGTCCTGAGAGTGGCGGCGTATGGCCTCGTGCAGCTCCTGACGGTCGCCTCCCTGCGTAACGGCGTGCATGAGGATGTTTTCCGTCGCCATGAAAGGCATTTCTTCCTTCAGATGCTTTTCCATGACCATCGGATAGACATGGCCGCCGCGGATGATGTTTATGACGAGCGTCAGCGCGCCGTCAGCGGCGAGAAACGCTTCCGGGAGGGTGATGCGCCGGTTGGCCGAATCGTCCAGCGTCCGCTCAAGCCACTGGGCGCTTGCGGTGTCGGCGGTGTTCCGGGCGGCGTTTATGACATAGCGCGACAGGGAACAGACCCGCTCCGAACGCATGGGATTCCGTTTATATGCCATGGCGGAGGAGCCCACCTGTTCGGTCTCGAACGGCTCGTCAAATTCCTTCATATGCGCCAGCAGACGCAAATCTGTCGCCATCTTGCACATGCTCTGCGCGATACCGGCCAGCACATTCAGAACAAAGCAGTCCACTTTGCGGGAATAGGTCTGCCCGGAAACGGGCATACAGGCGGAAAAGCCCATTTTCGCGGCAATCTTTTCCTCCAGCGCGGCGACCTTTTCCCCGTCGCCGCCGAACAGCTCAAGGAAGCTTGCGCCCGTGCCGGTCGTGCCCTTGCAGCCGAGAAGCCTCAGGTGGGAGAGCTCAAATTCCAGCCGATCCAGATCCATGATATAGTCCTGGAGCCACAGGCAGGCGCGCTTGCCAACGGTGGTGGGCTGGGCGGCCTGAAAGTGGGTGTAGGCGAGGGTAGGGACATCCTTGTTTTCCTCCGCAAAGTCGCGCAGGGCGGCGATGGCGTTCACAAGAAGCTTCCGTATCTGTAAAAGCCCCTCACGGAGCTGGATGATGTCCGTGTTGTCGCCCACATAGCAGGAGGTCGCGCCCAGATGGATAATGGGCTTTGCCTTGGGGCAGCATTCGCCGAACGTGCGGATGTGCGCCATCACGTCATGGCGCAGGCGGCTTTCGTACTGCGCGGCTTTTTCATAGTCGATATCGTCGATATGTGCGCGCATCTCGCTTATCTGCTCGTCAGTGATGGGAAGGCCGAGCTCCTGTTCCGCCTCGGCCAGCGCGATCCACAGCCGCCGCCAGGTGGAAAATTTGAAGTCGGGGGAGAAAATATGCTGCATCGTGCGGGAGGCGTAGCGCGCGCACAGAGGGTTTTCATAAATGTCTTTCATAGCGGTTTACTCCACAGTGACAGATTTCGCGAGGTTTTTGGGCTTGTCGATATCGCAGCCCCGCTGCAGGGCGATGTAATAGGCGAATAGCTGCAGGGGGATAACGCCGAGGCTCGGCTGCAAAATGGGGTGGGTATCCGGGATAACGAGAAGATCCTCCGCTATGTCCCGGAGCTTATCGCTCTGGCTTTCCGTGGTCAGCGCGACGACGTCCGCGCCGCGGGCCTTGACCTCCACGATGTTCGACATGGCCTTGTCGAAAAGCGGCGCGTATGTCGCCAGCGCCATGACGAGCGTGCCCGGCTCGATCAGCGAGATGGTACCGTGCTTGAGCTCTCCGGCGGCGTAGGATTCGGAGTGGATATAGGATATTTCCTTGAGCTTCAAGGAGCCCTCCAGCCCCAGCGCGTAATCGAGATTCCGCCCGATGAAAAACACGCTGTCGCGGTTAAAATACCGGGAGGCGAGGTACTGATAATGTTCGGTCTGGGAAACGACGGCCTCCATCTTATCCGGCAGCGCTTCCAGCTCCGCCGTGACAGCGCGGTACGCGTCCGGCTCTATCCTGCCGAGAAGTCCGGCGAAATACAGCCCCAGCATATCGAGAAGCACGAGCTGCGTGCTGTACGCCTTGGTGGTGGCGACGGCGATTTCCGGCCCGGCCCATGTATACAAAACGTCGTCCGACTCGCGCGCGATGGAGCTTCCCACTACGTTTACGATGGACAGCACCCGCGCGCCGCGGCGCTTTGCTTCCCGCAGGGCAGCCATGGTGTCCAGCGTTTCGCCAGACTGGCTGATGACGAGAACGAGCGTGCTCTCGTCCGCGAGAGGGTCGCAATAGCGGAACTCCGAGGCAAGGCACACCTCCACAGGGATGCGCAAAAGCCGCTCAAGGTTATATTTTCCGATCATGCCGACGTGGTAGGAGGAGCCGCAGGCGACGATAAAGATGCGGGATATTGTTTTTATGAATTTGGGGTCGAGCGTCAGCTCGTCAAACACGACGCGCCCGTCCCGCAGACGGGGGGAGATGGTCTTGCGGACAGCATCCGGCTGCTCCATGATTTCCTTGAACATGAAGTGTGCGTAACCGCCTTTTTCCGCGGCGGACACATCCCAGTCCACAACGTGGCGCTGCTTTTCGACCGGGCGGCGGAGAGCGTCGAACACCTGAATGCCGTCGGCCGTGATGACGGCGACCTCGCCGTCTTCCATGTAAGAGACGGTTCGCGTATGGGCGATGATAGCGGTGACGTCGGAGGCGATGAGGCTGAAGCCGTCGCCATAGCCGAGAAGAAGCGGCGCGTCCTTCCGCGCGGCGATGATGCGATCCGGCTCGTCGGCGCAGAGGATGCCGAGGGCATACGCCCCCTCGAGGCGATCCAGCACCTGATAGACCGCGTCCATGATGTCCGTGCAGTTGTTAAAGTAATACTCCAGAAGCTGAGCGATGGTTTCCGAATCGGTGTCGGATCGGAAGACGACGCCTTTTGACAGGAGAAATTCCTTTATCTGCATATAATTTTCGATGATGCCGTTATGTACGATGGCGATTTTGCCGTTTTCGCTTACGTGAGGATGGGAGTTTACGTCGTTGGGCTCTCCGTGGGTGGCCCAGCGGGTGTGGCCGATGCCGGTAACGCCCGTCATAGGGGGGAGGCCGGCCAGCTTTTCCCGCAGCACCCGCAGGCGGCCCTTGCATTTCTGCACCTGAAGGCCGTCCTCTGCCGACACCGTTGCGACGCCGGCGGAGTCATATCCGCGGTATTCCAGTCTTTCCAAGCCGTCAAGCAGGATGGGGATCGCTTCTTTTGTGCCGGTATAACCAACGATTCCGCACATGGTTTTTCAGTCCTTTCCTTTTTGGGAACGGTCAAGAGCGGCCGAGACGAAGCCGACAAACAGCGGATGGGGCTTATTGGGACGGCTCTTGAACTCGGGATGATACTGTACGCCGATATAAAACGGATGATCCGCCAGCTCTATCGTTTCCACAAGGCGGCCGTCGGGGGAGGTGCCGCCGATGACGAGCCCGGCATCCAGAAGCCGCTGGCGGTAGTCGTTATTGAACTCATAGCGGTGGCGGTGGCGCTCGGAAATTTCCGGCTGGTCGTAGCAGGCTTCCAAAAGCGTCCCCGGCCGGATGCTGCACGGGTACGCGCCGAGGCGGAGCGTGCCGCCCTTGTCTATCTCGTCGTTCTGGCCGGGCATGAAGTCGATGACCCGGAAGGGAGCGTATTCGTCAAACTCCCGGGAATTTGCGCCCTCCAGACCCGCGACGTTCCGGGCGTATTCGATGACGGCGATCTGCATGCCGAGGCACAGGCCGAGGTACGGCACCTTGTGCTCCCGGGCGTATTTGGCCGCGAGGATCTTCCCCTCAATGCCGCGGTTGCCGAAGCCGCCGGGGACGATGATGCCGTCCACGTCCTCAAAAATACGGCCGCATCCCTCGGAGGAGATGGTCTCGGAATCTATCCAGCGGATGTCGATGCGGGTACCCATGGCATAACCGGCGTGCTTGAGCGCCTCGGAAACGGAGAGATACGCGTCGTGGAGCTGGACATATTTCCCCACGAGAGCGATGGTGACGTTGCGGGAAAGGTTATGGATGCTCTCCACCATGGCTCTCCACTCGTCCAGATCCGGCGCCTTCGCCTCCAGATTCAGGCGGCGGCAGACGATGGAGGAAAAGCCGCTTTCTTCCAGCATGAGGGGGCACTCGTACAAGACCGGGATGGTACGGTTTTCGATGACGCATTCCGGCCGGACGTTGCAGAACATGGCGACCTTGCGGAAGATGTTCTCGTCCTGAATGGGGACGTCGGTCCGCAGGACGATGATATCCGGGTTTATTCCCATGCCCTGCAGCTCCTTTACGGAATGCTGGGTAGGCTTCGTCTTGTGCTCGTCGCTGCCGCTTAAAAACGGGACGAGGGTCACATGGATATAAAGGGAATTTTCCCTGCCCGCCTCAAGGCCCACCTGACGGATGGCCTCCAGAAAGGGCTGGCTCTCGATGTCGCCGATGGTGCCGCCGATTTCCGTGATGACCACGTCGGCGTTCGTTTTCTTGCCGACGTTATAGATAAATTCCTTTATCTCGTTTGTGATATGGGGGATGATCTGTACGGTGCTGCCGAGGTATTCGCCCCGGCGCTCCTTGTTGAGGACGTTCCAGTATACCTTGCCTGTCGTCAGGTTCGAGTATTTGTTCAGATCCTCGTCGATAAAGCGCTCGTAATGGCCGAGATCAAGGTCGGTCTCCGCGCCGTCCTCGGTGACATATACCTCGCCGTGCTGATAAGGGCTCATGGTGCCGGGATCCACATTTATGTAGGGATCGAGCTTCTGCGCGGCGACCTTCAGGCCGCGGGATTTCAAAAGCCGCCCGAGGGAAGCGGCGGTGATGCCCTTGCCAAGTCCGGAAACGACGCCGCCTGTTACAAAAATGTACTTCGTCATACTGTGTGTCCTCTCTGTTTCTCGTCACGTCCCGCAGCGTTCCACAGGGCGGAAGACCCCATGACCGCTCTATCCTATGCCCGCCCGGCGAGCCGTGTTTTTACAAAAAAAATCATACTTTGGCATTATAGCATATTTAAGACAGCGTTGCAACCTCTGACTGCAATATCTTGTATGGGCCGTCCGCAACGCATACACCCCCTTGTGCCGGCGCTGGCCGCATCAGGGGGTGTTCCGTTTTCGGCGCGGAAGGTCAGACGAGAACCTTCGCGAGAAATTCTCGGGCGCGGCCGCTTTTCGGGGCGGAGAAAAACGCTTCCGGCGTGTCTTCCTCGACGATGACGCCGCCCTCCATGAACAGGACGCGCTCGCCAACCTCCTTGGCAAAGCCCATCTCGTGGGTGACGACGACCATCGTCATGCCGTCTTTTGCCAGCGTTCGCATGACGTCGAGCACCTCGCCCACCATTTCCGGGTCGAGGGCGCTTGTCGGTTCGTCGAAAAGCATCACGTCCGGCTCCATGGCGAGGGCGCGGACGATGGCCACGCGCTGCTTCTGGCCGCCGGAGAGATGGCTCGGATAGGCGCCTGCCTTATCCTCCAGCCCGACGCGGCGGAGAAGCTCTATGGCCTTGGCCTCGGCCTCGTCTTTTTTCATCAGGCCCGTGCGGATGGGCGCGAGCGTGATGTTCCGCAGGATGGTCATGTTGGGAAAGAGGTTAAAATGCTGGAACACCATTCCCATCTTCTGGCGCATTTTATTGATATCCGTTTTGGGGTCGGTCATGGAAACGCCGTCAAAGACGATCTCGCCGGAGGTGGGCGTTTCCAGCATATTCAAGCAGCGCAGAAAGGTGGATTTTCCGCTGCCGGAGGGGCCGATGATGACGACGCATTCGCCCGGGTCGATATGCTCGGACACGTTTTTGAGAACCTCCAGCTCGCCGAAGCTCTTGCAGAGATTTTTAACGTCTATCACTCTGACGCAGCCTCCTTTCAAATATCCCCAGAAGCCATGTGAAGACCATGACCAGCGCCAGATAGATAACGGCGGTGCCGAGGAAGGGGTACATGGCCTCGTATGTGCGGCTAACGATGGCGCGGGCGGCGTACAGAAGCTCCTTCCCCCCGATGACGCTTATAAGGGAGGTGTCCTTCAGCAGGACGATGAATTCGTTTCCGAGGGCGGGAAGGATAGCCTTGACAGCCTGAGGGATGACGATGAAGCGCATGGTATCGACATAGTTCATGCCGAGACTGCGCCCGGCTTCCATCTGGCCGCTGTCCACGGACATCAGGCCGCCCCGGATGATCTCCGCCTGATATGCGCCGGAGTTGATGCCCAGCGTCAGCGCGCCGACCATGATGAAATTCTTGCTCGAGGAAAAGATGACAAAGCCCATGATAAGAAGCTGCACCATCATCGGCGTGCCGCGAATGACGGTGATGTATATCTTGAAGATAAAGTTCAAAACGCCGAGGATCGGGTTTTTGTGCCCCGGACGCTGCTGGTCGTGGGCTGTGCGCGTCACGGCGACGATAATGCCCAAAACGACGCCGATGACCAGAGCGATGGCCGTGACGTACAGCGTACTGACTACGCCGTTCAGGTACTGTTTCCAGCGATCGGCCTCGATAAACGCCTGATAGAAGTAGACATAGAATTTCTGCCAGGCGCTGACAGAGCCGCCGGCGGTGATAAGGGATTTCCACAAGGTATAGTTTTCCAAGCGGCGGAGCCTCTCTTTCTAAAAAAATCAAAAGAAGGGCGGTGGAGACCGCCCTTTATACGCGGGGGAAAATTACTCGGCCATGTAGGTATCGACGATGGACTGGACAGTGCCGTCGGCAATGAGCTCCTCGAGCGCGGCGTTGATGCCCTCCACCAGCGCGGTGTTGCCCTTGGTGACGCCGAAGGCGTAGTTCTCCGGGTCATAGGTCGTCTCTGTCATCTCAAGACCCGCGTAGTTGTTCAGATACGCCTGAGCGACGGCGTCGTCGATGATGATGCAGTCGATCTGGTCGTTCATCAGCGCCTGAAAAGCGCTGGTGTATGTGTCATAGGCGGTGACGGCGTCGGCGCCGAAGTCATCCTCGACATAGTAGGCGCCGGTAGTGCCGCGCTGCGCGCCGATGGACTGCTCGCCGAGATTGTCCATGGTGATATCCGCGCCTTCCTTGAATACGAGAGCCTGTGTGATGCTGATGTAGCTGTCGGTGAAGTCGAATACGAGCTCGCGCTCCTCATTGACGGTCACGCCGGAGACGACCGCGTCGCTCTTGCCCTGCTGGGCCGCGAGAAGGGCGGAGTCAAAGTCCATCTCGTCGATGACGAGCTCAAGGCCGAGCTTGTCGGCAATGAGAGCCATGATCTCGGGCTCGATGCCTACGACGTCGCCGTTGTCGTCGGTGTACTCAAAGGGAGGGAAGTCAGGGCTTGAGGAGATGGTCAGAGCGCCGGGCGTAACGGTGTCATACTCGACAGCGGCATCCTCGGCGGTTTCCTCCTCGGCCTCCGCAGCGGATTCTTCGGTGTCCGCAGCCGGTTCCTCGGTGTCCGCGGTATCGTCCTCAGCGGTGGAAGAGCAGGCGCACAGGCTAAGAGCCAGCGCCAGCGCGCAGATGAGTGCAAGAAGCTTTTTCATTGGGTGTTCGTCCTTTCAAAACATTTTCATCGTGTATTATAGGATTTTGAAAATGAATAAACAATAAAATATACACAAGAAAATGAATATTTTCCAATTTCGTCAGACCGCATTGCCTCAGAAAGGAAAAAGCCTCCGTTTTTGTGCAAATTTCCCGATGTCACGCATAAAGCCGCTCCGCAATATGAGGGTCTTCCGGCCTCGGCTCGTCCGCCGGGCGGCAGCGGCCGCAGGTCAGGCCCCGCATGGCGAGCTTCAGCATTTTTTTGAGGGTATATTTGCTCTGCCCGACGGCGCGGGCGGCGCGGTCATAGCTCACGGTGGCGATGGGAAGGCCGAGCCTTGTCGCGAGGCCGCGCAGGAACAAATCGTCCCCGTGGTAAAAGGAGAGCTTTTCCAGCGCGGCTTTGTCCATCAGCCGGAAATCCGCGTGGTCGAAAATGAGCTTCGCGCCGAAAAGGTTCATAAGCCCGTAATAGGCGCGGGCGGTGAATCTTTTGAGGAACGTGTCCGTATCGCGCCGGCTTCGCACGCCGCAGACGACGGGATAGCCCTCCGCCTGCTTTCGGAGCATGGCGTCGATGGCGTTTATGTCGTCCTGAAGATCCGCGTCGATGCAGACGGCGGCGTCGGCGCGATCCTTTGCCTCCATAAGCCCCGCCATGACAGCGTTCTGGTGGCCGCGGTTGGGCGCGAGGCGAAGGCCGGAGAAAAGGCGATCCTCCTCATGCAGGGAGCGGATGAGCGTCCAGGTGCCGTCGGATGAGCCGTCGTCCACAAGGAGCACGCGGCTGTCCGGGGAAACGGTCCCGGCGGCGATAAGATCCCGCAGCTTTTGCAGGAAGACCGGCGCGGTCAGCGGCAGGCATTCTTCCTCGTTGTAACAGGGAACGACAACGTATAGCGTTTCCATTTGTTTTCACCTCGCTTGAGCGGATTCATTGTACTACACGCCGCAGCTTTTCGCAAGAGAGGGTAATTTTACCAAATTTCCCTTGAAAATATGGAGCCGTTGTATATAATATTAATATATTCATGGCGAATAACGGTTTGAGCGAAGGATAACGAGCATATGAATCATATCGTTCTCTTTGCCCCCGAGATACCGCAGAACACCGGGGCTATCGCCCGTACCTGCGCGGCCACGGGGACGGCGCTGCATCTGATAAAGCCTCTGGGCTTTGACATATCCGACGCGGCGGTGAAGCGGGCGGGACTCGATTACTGGCATCTGGTGGACGTGCGCGTATACGAAGACGTGGAGGAATACCTTGAAAAAAACGGGGATGAGAATCTCTGGCTGCTGAGCACGAAAGCGCCCCGGTGCTATACCGAGGCGGACATGTCCGGCGGCGCGGCCCTTATGCTTGGGCGGGAGACATCGGGACTCCCCGAGGAGCTCATGCGCCGCTACCGCAGCAGGACAGTTCGCATCCCCATGAAGCCCAGAGCAAGGAGCCTGAACCTTGCTTCCTCCGCGGGCATCATACTATATGACGCCTTGCGCCAGCAGGGGTTCCCCGGGCTTATGGAAAAGGGAATACTTTCCATCGAGGAAGATTTTGGGTAAAAACCTATAACGGAGAGGAGAACCTATGAACTACAACAAAAAGACGGTCACGGATATAGACGTCCGGGGCAAAAAAGTCCTCCTGCGCTGCGACTTTAACGTGCCGCAGGACAAGGACACCGGCGCGATAACGGACGACAAGCGCATCCGCGCCGCTCTGCCGACGGTAGAATACCTTCTGGATAACGGCGCGGCGGTGATCGCCTGCTCCCATCTGGGAAAGCCCAAGGGAGAACGAAAGCCGGCGCTTACCCTGCGCCCCGTGGCGGAGCGTCTGTCCGCGCTGCTGGGAAAGCCCGTCCAGTTCACGGAGGATATCGTGGGGCCGGAGGCGCGCCGTAAGGCTGCGGCCTTGCAGCCCGGGGAGATACTTTTGCTGGAAAACCTCCGCTTCGACCCCGGCGAGGAGAAAAACGACCCCGCTTTTGCCAGGGCGCTGGCGGATATGGCGGAGCTTTATGTCTCCGACGCGTTCGGGACGGTTCACCGCGCCCATGCGTCTACTGCGGGCGTGGCGGCATTTCTTCCGGCGGTGTCGGGCTTTCTTATCGGCAGGGAGCTGGATGTCATGGGAAAGGCGCTGGAAGCGCCAGCCCGCCCGTTCGTCGCCATCCTTGGCGGCGCGAAGGTCTCCGATAAGATCGCCGTTATAGAGAACCTCCTGCAAAAGGCCGATACCATTATCATCGGCGGCGGCATGGCCTATACGTTTATAAAAGCCATGGGCTATAACGTCGGCACGAGCCTTCTGGAGGAGGACAAGGTCGGCTACGCCGCCGACATGATGAAAAAAGCCGACGAAAAGGGCGTAAAGCTCCTCCTGCCGGTGGACACGGTGATCGCGGATCGCTTTGCCGGGGACGCGGACGCCCGGGTCGTGGACGTGAAGTCTATCCCGGACGGATGGATGGGCCTCGACATCGGCGGCGCGACCGCGGAGCTGTTCGCGCAGGCCATAAGGACGGCGGGAACCGTTGTCTGGAACGGCCCCATGGGCGTTTTTGAGTTTGAAAAATTCGCGGAGGGGACGCGGGCCGTGGCTGCCGCCGTAGCGGAATGCGGCGGCGTGAGCATCGTCGGCGGCGGCGATTCCGCGGCGGCGGTGGAGCAGCTCGGCTTTGCCGATAAGATAACGCACATCTCCACCGGCGGCGGCGCGAGCCTTGAATTTCTGGAGGGCAGACAGCTTCCGGGCGTGGCGTGCCTGCTTGACAAGTGAGGGACGCGGCAGATGGATAAAGCATACAGAAACACGATCGTGGCCGGGAACTGGAAGATGAACATGCTCCCGTCGGAAACGCCCGCCTTCATGGATGAGCTGAAAGGGCTGCTTTGCCCGGGGAAAGGAGAGACGGTCGCGCTGTGCGTCCCGTTCCCCCATATACCCGCTATGGCGCGGGCCGCGGCGGAAACGTGCGTAAAAACCGGCGCGCAGGATGTGTCCGTCCATGATGCGGGCGCGTACACCGGCGAGGTCTCCGCCGCCATGCTGTCCGATCTGGGCGTGAGCTTTGGCATCGTCGGCCATTCGGAGCGCCGGGCGTACCACCGCGAGACGGACGGCGAGGTCAATCAGAAGCTTATCGTATTGCTCGGTAAAAACATAACGCCTATCGTCTGCGTAGGGGAGAGCCTTTCCCAGAGGGACGCGGGCGAGACGCTCCCTTTCATCGCCGGGCAGGTGCGCGCCGCGTTCAGAGGCGCAGCGGGGGAGGATGTCTCCCGCGTCGTCGTGGCCTATGAGCCCATCTGGGCCATCGGCACGGGCCGCACGGCCACGGCGGAGCAGGCGCAGGAGGTCTGCGCCCATATACGGGCCGTGATAGGAGAGCTTTACGGCGCGGATACCGCCCGCCGGGTCAGCATCCTGTACGGCGGGAGCATGAACGCCAAAAACGCGCCGGAGCTTCTGGCGCAGCCGGACATCGACGGCGGCCTTATCGGCGGGGCGAGCCTCAAGCCCGCGGATTTCGCGGCCATCGTAAAGGCGGGAAACGAGGATGTATAAAAAGACCGCGGTGCTTCTCATCATGGACGGCTTCGGCCTTGCGCCTGAAAGCCCTTATAACGCGGTGTCCGCGGCAAAAACGCCGATCCTTGACCGGCTTTTTGCCGCCTGTCCCCATACCCGGCTTCAGGCGAGCGGGGAGGACGTGGGGCTTCCCGCCGGGCAGATTGGAAACTCCGAGGTCGGCCACACGAATATCGGCGCCGGGCGGGTGGTGTTTCAGGATCTTCCGCGCATCTCGAACGCCATCGCGGACGGGAGCTTTTTTGAAAATCCCGCTTACACGGCGGCCATGGACGCGGCGGCGGAGAGCGGCCATCCCGCGCATATTCTGGGACTTCTGTCCGACGGCGGCGTCCACAGCCATATCGAGCATCTCTTCGCGCTGCTGGAAATGGCGAAGCGGCGCGGCGTGCGCCGGTGTTATATCCATGCGTTTCTGGACGGGCGGGACGTGCCGCCCACGTCGGGGATAAGCTATGTGAAAGCCCTGCAAAGGAAATGCGATGAGCTGTCCTATGGCCGCATCGCCACCGTGCAGGGGCGGTTCTGGGGCATGGATCGGGACAAGCGCTGGGAGCGTCTTGAAAAGGGCTATCGCGCCATCGTCTGCGGCGAGGGACTGCAAGACCCGGACGCTGTCCGCGCCGTGGAGGAAAGCTATGCCGCCGGGGTGACGGACGAATTTCTCGAACCGGTCGTGTGCGACCCGGAAGGGCTCGTGCAGCCCGGCGACAGCGTGATATTCCTCAATTTCCGGCCCGACCGGGCGCGGGAAATGACATGGGCGCTGGCAAAGCCCGATTTCGACGGCTTCCGGCGGCCAAAGGGCTTCTTCCCGCTCCATTATGTCTGCACAGCCCAGTACGACGAGGCCATGCCGGAGCTTCCCGTGGCTTTCCCGCCGGAGACGATAGAGCAGACCTTTGGCGATTACCTGAGCCGGCGGGGGCTTACCCAGCTGCGCATCGCGGAGACAGAGAAATACGCCCATGTGACGTTTTTCTTTAACGGCGGCATAGAGCGTGTCTGCCCCGGCGAGGATCGAATCCTTGTGCCCTCGCCGAAGGAATATCCCACCTACGACCTCATCCCGGAAATGAGCGCCCGCGAGGTGACGGACAAGGCGGCGGACGCCATCCTGTCCGGCGCGTATGACGCGGTCGTTATGAACCTTGCAAACTGCGACATGGTGGGGCATACCGGCGTGCTGGACGCGGCGGTGAAGGCCGTCGAGACAGTGGACGGATGCGTCGGGAAAATCGAATCGGCGGTCAGGCAAAACGGCGGCTTTCTTCTCGTCACCGCCGACCACGGGAACGCCGAGTGTATGCGTTCCCCGGACGGACAGCCGCACACGGCCCACACCACGAACCCCGTACCGCTGATCGCAGCGGGGGCGGGGGATATCCGCCTCCGTCCGGGGCGGCTGGCGGACATCGCGCCCACCATGCTGGCGCTGATGGGTCTGGAAAAGCCCGCGCAGATGACGGGGCGGAGCCTTATCATCCGTTAAACACAGCAGTTCAAGTTCAATATAAGGAGAGAAAACATGAAGGATTACCACGAGATCGAAGACGTTATGGCCCGGGAAATACTGGATTCCCGCGGCAACCCCACCGTTGAGGTGGAAGTCACGCTGGACGACGGTACGGTAGGCCGCGCGGCCGTTCCCTCCGGCGCGTCCACCGGCATATACGAGGCGTGCGAGCTTCGGGACGGCGACAAGGCCCGCTATCTCGGCAAGGGCGTCCTGAAAGCGGTGGAGAATGTGAACACGGAGATCGCCGAGTGCCTGCAGGGGCTGAACGTCCTCGACCAGCCCTCTATCGACGGCATCCTCACAGAGCTTGACGGCACTTCCAACAAGACCCGCCTTGGCGCCAACGCCATGCTCGGCGCGAGCCTTGCCTGCGCCCGCGCGGCGGCAAACTCCCTCGGTCTGCCTCTGTATCAGTATGTCGGCGGCTGCAACGCGAAAACGCTGCCCGTTCCCATGATGAACGTACTAAACGGCGGCGCCCACGCCACTGGCTCCAACGTGGATATTCAGGAGTTCATGATCATGCCTGTCGGCGCGGACAGCTTCCGCGAGGCGCTCCGCTGGTGCGCGGAGGTCTTCCACACGCTGAAAAAAATCGTTCCGGCCTCCGGCGTAGGCGACGAGGGCGGCTATGCCCCGAACCTTGACAGCGACGAGGACGCCCTGAAGGCTCTTGTGGAAGCCGTGGAAAAAGCGGGCTACCGCCCCGGCGAGGATTTTATGATCGCCATCGACGGCGCCGTGTCCGACTGGTATTCAAAGGACGACGGCCTTTACCATCTGCCGAAGCGCGGCATCACCATGAGCTCTGCGGATATGGTGGAAATGTACAAGGGCTTCTGCGACAAATACCCCATCATCTCCATCGAGGACGGCCTTGGCGAGGACGACTGGGACGGCTGGAAGCTCCTGACAGATGAGCTTGGAAGCCGCGTCCAGCTTGTGGGCGACGACCTTTTTGTTACGAATGTCGAGCGTATCCGCATGGGCATCGAAAAAGGCGTGGCAAACTCCGTGCTTATAAAGCTAAACCAGATAGGCACGCTCACCGAGACGCTGGACGCCATCCAGCTTGCCCACCGCGCGGGGTATACCGCCGTTATCTCCCACCGCTCCGGCGAGACGGAGGACACCACCATCGCCGATCTGACCGTGGCCGTGAACGCCGGGCAGATAAAGACCGGCGCGCCCAGCCGCACGGATCGCGTGGCGAAATATAACCAGCTCCTTCGCATCGAGGACGAGCTTTTCGACGTGCCCGCCTACCTCGGGAAAGAGGCGTTTTTCTCCATTCGGAAATAAAAAGCCGACCTTACCGTCTGTCGGCGGCAGGGGACAGAGGCTTTTCCGGCAGCGATTTTCCAAATCTGCATAATTTGGTGTTTCCGTGGCAACAATACCCTACGGAAACACCAAATTTTTTGGAGGTCAGACATGGAAAACAAAAACGGTACCGGCTCATCGGCCGGGGCCATGGGAGGAAAGGGCTTCTACATAGTCCTTCTCCTGTGCGCGGCGGTGATAGGGGTGTCCGCATGGATACTCCTGGCCGGCGTGGGGACTAATGTAGAAGAAATCGAATCGGCAGAAGAAGTGGTGGACGTGTCCGGGGCCACTGTGACCATGCTCCCGGCGGGGACGCAGACCGAGGACGAGGAGGCCGCCGATGATACAATGACCGACACGGACTCCGCAGAGGAGCAGGAGGCGGAGGAAGAGGAGGAAACCGCGGCCTATGAGACGCAGTCGGTCTTTTCCCAGTCCGTCACAAGCTATGTGTGGCCCGTGCGGGGGGATATCGAGACGCCTTACGCGGAGGATACGCTCATCTACAACGCGACCATGGCGGACTGGCGTACCCATGACGGCATTGATATCGCCTGCGACATGGGCGAGCAGGTGCTTGCGGCGGCAGCCGGAACGGTCGTCAGCGTTACGGACGAGGATCTGGCCGGGACTACGGTGGAGATAGACCACGCAAACGGCGTCCACACGATTTACTCCAATCTGGCGGCGGAGCCGAACATCAGCGTGGGCGACGCGGTGACGATGGGGCAGGTCGTCGGTTCCGTGGGAAGCACGGCTCTGGGCGAGGCGAACGAGGTCTCCCATCTGCACTTTGCCATGACGCTGGACGGCGTCAGCGTAGACCCGATGGACTATCTGGACGAGATGATAGAGGAGTGAAACAGCAGCGAAAGCGGCGGGCGCGTCCCGCCGCTTTCTGCTGGAAGCGGTACGCCCGGAGCCTCATGGAGCTCCGGGCGCGCCGCAATATGCTGCAATATAATAAAAAATACAGCCCCGCGCGGGCGGGGCTGCTTTTTTCAGCAGGTGGGCGTGAATTTTTGCTTGACCTGCTGCAGCTTTTGCTGGGGCACGGTCTCCGTCTGATACCAGCCCTTGGCGCTCATCTGCTTGTAGATGGTGTTGTTCATAGAAAGCGCGTCTTCAAAGGCGGTAGCAAAGGTCTGATGAACATTGGCGGTGCTTGACTCAATGGCGCCATGCATATACAGGTCGATGACGCCCTTGGTGGTAAGCAGCAGGTTTTCCATGATACATTTGTCGTCCATGTCTGTCTCCTTATACAAGATTATAGAATTTCTGGTACACCTGACGGTGCCGGTCGGCAAGCTGCTGCGCCTGCATCCGCAGCGTCGCGTCCTGAAGCTGGTTGGCGGCGTTCTGGCACTGCGTGGTCAGAAACTGCGCGTGGGAGAGCGCGTCGTCCACATAGAGAAGCTCTTTGTCAGTCATGATTTATCACCTCTTTACAAGTATTTCCCCGATGCAGGAAAATATGTGCAGAGGCTCCGATGTGG
>CAZEXC010000012.1:0-8333 GCA_964516625.1 uncultured Oscillospiraceae bacterium
GGCGTCCCAGATGGAGCCGTAGCCCACATAGAAGCCCTGGTTCTGACCGAAGGACGCGGTGGCCTGGTTTTCAGGCTCCTGCACCCAGATCTGCTCCATCTCCGTGCGGTGTTCGCCATAGCAGTGGTACATGACGTGCCAGCTCATGACGTTCTGGATCTCCTGCGCGTCAACGGCGCGCTGCGCCATGGATGCGACCTCCTCCAGGGACAGGTCCGCGGCAAGGGCGCTGCACCCGAAGGACGCGACCAGCACGACGACGCAGGCAAGGCTTACGATCATTTTCAGTGTTTTGGATTTCATATGGCTCCTCCTCAAAAAAATACTCGCCCGTAGGCTTTGGTTCATTATAAAACATGAACATAAAATGAACGTAAAGATTCGGGGTCTTTGTATGTATTTACAAAAGAGATGATAATTTTTTGGCAACAATGACCCCATGCCTGCGGAAGCATTTGACGGATGGCGGAGGATATTATATAGTGTTGGCGCAAGGAAAAGAGGGTGTCATATGAAAAAGAAGACCGTTATCATCATCGCCGTTGTCATCGCCGCCGCCGCTGTGCTGCTCGCGGGCTTTCCCCTGTTCAGTAAGCTGTACTATGGCCGCTCTCAGGCCGCCACGCTTTTCGCCTGGCAGCTCCAAAAGACCGCCTGTGCCACGGACGAGGCGTTTGACGCTTACATACAGGAAAAGGCGGAGGAAAACGCCGAGGCCTATGAAGCCCCGGCGGCGGAGAAATTTTCCGTATCGCTGGCGGAGGACGCCTACGGCGATATGCCATATTATATATTGAATGGCGAGGGCTCGCAGGCGCAGCTTATCGTGTATTTTGCCGGAGGGTCGTATATTGACAATCCCCGGGAGGTACACTGGCAGTTTCTGAACGATCTGGCGGCGGACACCGGCGCGGCCATCGTCGTTCCCATCTATCCGAAGCTGCCCGAGGCGGACGCCGCCGCGTCCTACGCCGTGCTGACGGATTTCTTCCGCGCCGTCATCGCCGACATGGCAGGCGGGGAGCTCGTCTTTATGGGCGACTCGGCGGGCGGCGGCATGGCGCTGTCGCTGGCCATGCAGCTTCGCGACGCGGGTCTCGCCGGGCCGGATCGCATCGTCGCCGTCTGCCCGTGGCTCGACGTGACCATGTCAAACCCCGACATCCCGGCCTATGAGAAAAAGGACCCGGCTCTCGACAGCGGGACGCTGGCCCGTCTGGGCGCGCTTTGGGCGGGGGAGCTGTCCGAAACGGACCCCGTGGTGAGCCCTCTGTACGGCAGCTTTGAGGGTCTCGGCAGAATAACCCTCGTCACCACGGACGGCGAGCTTTTATATCCCGACATCATGCGCCTGGACGGCATTTTGACCGAGGCGGGCCTTGACCATGACCTCATCACCGCCGGGGGGATGTTCCACGTCTGGCCCCTTTACGAGGGCTACAGCATCCCGGAGGCACGGGAGACTTACAGCCGGATCGTCGCCCTGCTTACCGGCGGATGAGCCGCGCTCATCGGAAAACGCACAGGATGATGCCGTACAGCACCGAGGCGGACAGGCCGTAGGCGATGACCGGCCCGGCGATGGTGAACATCTTCGCCGCCGTGCCGAGGATGAAGCCCTCGGACTTGAACTCCAGCGCGGGGGACACGACGGCGTTGGCAAAGCCCGTGATGGGGACGAGCGTCCCCGCTCCGGCAAACCGCGCCAGCTTGTCATAGACGTTCAGCCCCGTCAAAAGCGCCGAAAGAAACACAAGGCTCATGCTGACCGCCGTGGAGGCCGATTTCTCGTCGAGCCCCGCCGCGTCCGTAAACAGCAGGGAAAGACCCTGCCCGAGGCAGCAGATGAGCCCGCCCACCACGAAGGCCTTGATAAGATCGCCCCACAGCGGCGATCTCGGCCCCCTGCTTTTGATAAATTCGCTGTATTCCTCGTTGGTCATCTTCATAAAATCGCTCCGTTCCGTGCCTCGGCACGCTGTTTTGATTTTGCGCATCCGCGCAAAAACCACCTGTACCCAGTATGCGGCACAGGTGGTTTTTTTATGCGGCGGATCAGCCGTCCACGGTCAGATTGTCGATGCCATGCTCCTCAAATTCCTGATAATACTCCTCCATACGCCCGGCAAGCTCCGTTTCGTCCTCCATGTCGAAGCCCTCGTTCTCCATATCCCGGCGGGCAAGCTCCTCGGCCAGGATGTCAAAGAACACCGCGTCCTCATAGTCCGCGATGGCCTCGTGGATGCCGCCCTCCCGGTACGCCTTGGAGGGGATGACATGTCCCCGCCAGACGTCTGTCAGAGCGTCCATTCCCACCTGCGGGCATCGGGCGAACAGCTTTTCCATCAGTATGTCGTAATCCTCAAAGCGATCCTCGCCCCGGGCGGAATTCAGTATCCAGTCCCCGATGTACACAAGGTCAAGTAGCCGCCGGAATTCTTTGTTGCTCATCTCAACGGTCATGGCCGCTCACCTCCCTGATTTGTTCCAGATTCATTATAGCGCGCGGGCTGTCCCGGTGATACAGCCGCGGGGCGGCAAAACCGTCCTGCGGTCATTATAGCACATTTCGTACACTTTGCCAGTGAATTTTCCCTTGTGCTGGACTGGATTTTATTATATGATAGATCCATGGATATGAAAGACGCTATTATTTCCATCACCGGCATCCAGAACAGCCCCACCGGCGGACCCGATTCGGTGGAGCTTGTCACGGCCGGGCAGTATGGCTATGAAAACGGAGAGGGCTGCTTTACCTACGAGGAAAGCAAGCTCACGGGGCTTGAGGGCACCCGCACCACCTTTACCATCGGCCCCGGCGGCATCGTGCTGCGCCGGGAGGGCAGCCTCAACACCGAAATGGTGTTCCAGCAGGGAAAGAAAAATTTCTTTCTCTACGAGACCCCTTACGGCAGCGCCACCATGGGTGTTTCCACCCGCCGCATCGACACCCGCCTCGGGGAGCACGGCGGCGAGCTGGAGCTCGATTACAATATCGACTTCAACCACACCCCCATGGGCCGGAACAAATTCAAATTCAACGTAAGAGAGAGTAACAATGGCTGACTTGATAGAGCAGGCAAAAAACAGTATCGACGGGCTGATAAAGGCAGCCGTCCCCGCTCTCGCCGGCGCCGCGGGCTCGGTGAGCATCCCGAAAAACACGCAAAACGGCGACTTCGCCGCAAACCACGCCATGGCCGGGGCAAAAGCGCTCCATGCCGCGCCGCAGAAGATCGCGGCCGACATCCTCTCCTCCCTCGATCTGGAGGGGACATGGTTCACCGGGGCGGAAAGCGCAGGCCCCGGTTTTTTGAACTTCCGCCTGTCCGATAAATGGTATGCCGCCGTGCTCGACGCCGTCCGCGCCGAGGGCGACGATTACGGCCGGGCCGACGCGCGAAACGGAAAGCGCGTCATGGTGGAATTTGTCTCCGCCAACCCCACCGGCCCCATGACGATAGGAAACGCCCGGGGCGGCGTTCTGGGCGACACGCTCGCCTCCGTCCTCGACTGGTCCGGCTGGGACGTGTACCGGGAGTTCTATGTCAACAACGCCGGGCATCAGGTGGAGCTTTTTGGCCGCTCCGTAGAGGCGCGGTATCTCCAGCTCATACAGGGCGAAAACGCGGTGGAATTTCCCGAAAACGGCTACCACGGCGACGATATCCGCGAGCTGGCCCGGGAAATCTACGACGCGGAGGGCGACAGATACCTCTCCCTGTCCCCGGACGAGCGGCAGGCCGCGTTTATCCGTTACGGCATCCCCCGCAATATCCGGCGCATGAAAGAGGATCTCTCCCGCTACCGCATCGAGTTCGACCGCTGGTTTCTGGAAACGGAGCTGCATGATTCCGGCTATGTGGCCGAGACCATGGATATCCTTACAAAAGCCGGGCACACATACGAAAAAGACGGCCAGCTCTGGCTCAGAAACACCGACTTCGGTGCAGACAAGGACGAGTGTATGCGCCGCGCGGACGGGACATGGACGTATTACGCTGTGGACATCGCCTATCATCGGAACAAATTCGTGGAGCGCGGCTTTGACCGCGTCATCGACGTGTGGGGCGCGGATCACCACGGCCACGCCGTCCGCTTCGCCGCGACCATGACCTGCCCCGAGCTGGGGCTGGAGGGCCGCGCGCTGGAGTTCCGCATCATGCAGATGGTGCGCCTGACGCGAAACGGCGAGACGGTAAAGGTCTCCAAGCGCACGGGCAAAGCCCTTACCCTTGCGGACCTTCTCGACGAGATAGGCCCCGATCCCTGCCGGTATTTCTTCAATGCCAACCCCGACAGCCATCTGGAGTTCGACCTCGATCTGGCCGTCCGTCAGGACAGCGAGAACCCCGTCTACTATGTCCAATACGCCCACGCCCGCATCTGCTCCCTGCTGGAAACGCTCGGGCAGGACGGGCTTTCCGTCCCCGACAGCGTGGACGCGGCCCTTCTCTCCACAGAGCAGGAGCGGGATCTTATCAAGGCTCTCGCCTCCTTCCCCGGGGAGATACGCACGGCGGCGGAAGCGCTCGACCCCTCCCGTATAAACCGCTACGCCACGGAGCTCGCCTCCCGCTTCCACAGGTTTTACAACGCCTGCCGCATCCGGGGCGAGGCGGCGGACGTCGCCGGCGCCCGTCTGGCGCTTGCTTCCGCGACGGGGACCGTTTTGCGGAACGCCCTGCGTATCCTTGGCGTCAGCGCGCCCGAAAAAATGTAAGGCCGGGCAGGCGCATTCGCTTCTGAATAAATATACAAAAATTTTCGGGAAAATATTGATTTTCTATTGACGCATATTTTTTCCTATGCTAATCTATAAAAGGAGAATTGGCGCAAAATCGATATAAGTTCCAACCATCGCTTAAAGGAGAGGTATCGTCATGAAGTCAACCGGCATCATCAGAAAGGTTGACGAGCTAGGCCGAATCGTACTGCCCATCGAATTACGCCGCACGTTGGACATCGCGGAGCGGGACGCTCTGGAAATCTTTGTGTCTGAGGAAACGATCATCCTGAAAAAATTCCAGCCCAGCTGCATTTTTTGCGACAGCTCGAAAAACATCATCTCCTACAAAGGGAAAAACGTGTGTTCATCCTGTGCCACCGCGCTGGGCGAAAAAGCCTGATCGGCTATCCGTCCGGCAAGGAAAAAACAAACACGGCTCCCCGCCGCCCGGCGGGGAGCCGCTGATTTTCCATGTCCTGCGAACCTCGCGCCCGCAGGCGCGAAACGGGCGGGGCTTTCCGCATCAGAAAAACAGCGCCGCCTCGAAGCGCCCGGCAGCGGCGCACCACAGCCGCTCCTCCGTGAGATCCCAGTCCAGGATCACCTCCTGCTCCGGGAATATCTCGGCGCGGTAATTTATCCGCAGGCCGGTCATGGGATGGGCTTTGTGGAACCCCGCGTCGGCAAGGTCGCAGACCCAGTCCATATACCGTGTGTTCGTGAGGTGGCCGTTTATGTCCGTTTCGCTGTACGCGACCCGCCGCGGCGTATGCCCGCACGACGCCGGCGGCTTCACAGGCCGCATCCGCGGCAGGGGCGCGCCCTCCGGCTCCGGCGTGGGAAGATCGAGCCGCGGCACGGCGGAGCCGAGCATGGAATGCGTCCGCAGATCGGACAGCACCCACAGGGAACAGCCCGTGACGATCTCGCGCCCGGCGGCGTCCGTCATGACGTAATGGAAGGGATATATCCCCCCGCGGCTCCTTCCCGCCCAGCCGCGGACGGCGACGGTCTCGCCGTGCTCCGGCAGGCGGCCGGTCACGGTGCATTCCGCCTTGGCCGCCACCCATATGATCCCCTTTTCCAGCATGACGTCGAGCCCGACGCCCCAGCCCTCGGTCAGAGCCTCGGAGCAGTCCTGAAACATCGCCAGCACCGCCGAGGGCCTTATCCGCCGGAACATATCGCAGTCCCGCATCAGAAGGGGGCTTCGTTTTTCATAATAAATATCCATGACTCGTGTAATAATATCCGTCCGCGCCCCGCGCGCCGGAAAACCTTTCATATCTCCCGATGATCGCCGCAGATATAGCTTCTTTCTACATAGTGGCTCGTATAGGCTCGCAGGATCGCGCCGTAGCCCATGTGGAACTCCATGATGTCGCCCACCTTATATTCCGGGGCGGCCGTCAGATCGACGATGGTGTGGTCGCTGCTGCCGCCGAGGACGGACACCCGCCCGTCGGCGGGATAAAGGCATTCCAAATCGAGATCCTGCTTGCCGCAGGCCAGAACGCCCCGGCGCATATCGCCCAGATCCGGCCTTTCCGTCACATGGCCGAAGGCGTCCCCGCCGATAGGCCCGATGGGCTTTGAGGGCTTTTCCTTCACCTCCACGAGCTGCGCCCGCAGGGTAAAGCAGTCATTCAGAAAGCCCGGCACGTCCCGGTTCGTCCCCGGGTCGTGGCCGGCAAGCCAGAGCTCGCCGATCCGGCAGTTGTTTATGCCCGGCGGGACCGTCCCCGCCAGCAGATGGTGGACAAGGACGGTGCTCCCGCCGCTCACGACGGGAAGCTCGATATGATACCGCGCCCGGAGCGTTTCGGCGATATGTACAAGCCCGGACATATTTTCCTGACACGGCAGGACGCCCCCGAAGCAGCCGAGGTTCATCCCCACGCCGTAAAGCTCCAGCGCAGGCTCGCGCAGCACGGCCTCCGCCACCGCAAAAATGTCCGACTCGTTTCGGAAAAAGCAGCCCTCCCGCAGATCGCCCAGATCGCAGGCGAGGATGACCTTGTGCCGCCGTCCCTGCCGGGCGGCCGCCGCGCCCAGAAGCCCGATGGTGTAAGCCTCCGACTGGAAGCTTATCTCCGCGTGGGCGGCCACGTCCTCCACCTCCCATGGCTGGGCGATGCGGATGAGGAAGCGCGGCTTTTTCGTCTCCATGGCGGCAAGGTTCGACACCCGCGCCTCCGCCAGCCAGTCGCACCGGCTTTCCTCCAGCGTTTGCAGGATCTCCCTGTCCGCGCAGACGCATTTCGCCACGGCGGCAAAGCCCGCGCCGCGGCTGTGGCAGAGATCCGCCACGCGGTTGACGTTATCCAGTATTTTATCGAGGTTCGCCGCAATGCACGGATAGCCCATTACCCCGGCCCCCTTCTGTCCGCGCGCCCGGTCATCTCCTGAACTCCGGGACATATTTCTGGAATACGGGGAGCATTCCCGTCTTCTCCGGCGTCTGGGCGGGAAGCTGCCAGAAATCGTGGGCGCAGTAGTTGTTGCCCTCCACGATGACGGGGCCCTCCGGCGTGATGCCGACGTCCCAGCCGATATAGCGCATCTGCGGTATCTTCATAGCGGCCTTTTTGACCATCCCGCACGCCTCAAAAAACATGGGGATCTCCCGTCCCATGAGCTTTACATGGGTCTGCGGGTGCTCGTCGTAGACGATGCCGAGGGAACCGTCGCCGCTGACGCCGGGCGAGCATATCCTCCCCGTTTCCAGATCCACGCGGCATCCGAAGCCGTAGTTGTCCACCACGCGCCCGTTCAGGCCGAACTTCTGCGTGGCGAAGATAACGTGCGGCTCGCCCTGCGAGTCGATGAGCGTGATGAGCCGCAGACAGTTCATGGCGTCCGGGTAGACGGCGGCGTTATCGGGGTGCTGTTCGAGAACCTTCTCCAGCAGCCATGCGTCCTTTTTTCCAAGGTCGTCGTAAAAGGCGTCAAAATCCGGATAATCCCGCGAATCTACCTTCTGGCAGCCGTGGCCGCAGGAGCCGTGGGCCGGCTTGGCGAACACCACGGGATGCCTGTTTGCAAAGGCGCGCACCTCGTCCTTCGCGGCCGTGCGGTAGTTTATGAAATCCCGGCCGACAAATTCGGAAAAGACCTGATTGAACTCCTCCTTGTCGTTGAAGGTATGCTCGTACGCGGTATCGTTCAGGAGGACCACCAGCTTTTTGGATACGATGCGCGTGACATAGGTGGCGCGCTGGGCGTCGCTGAGCTCCCAAAAGCCGAACGTCACATAGTCGTAATACCCCGCGCCGAATTTTATGGCGCAGTGTACCATGTCCGCGGC
This sequence comes from uncultured Oscillospiraceae bacterium, assembly GCA_964516625.1. GTDB lineage: Bacteria > Bacillota > Clostridia > Oscillospirales > Oscillospiraceae > CAJOIG01. The sequence continues at coordinate 8,037 of CAZEXC010000012.1, forward strand.
GATTCGGAGCTTTCCCCTGCCGCTGGCCTCGTGAACGCGGTCAAGAACGGGGATAAAACGCTTCAGGCTCATGCCGCTCAGTACGCGGAGGTAATAGCCGATTTTGCTCATATTTTCTCCTGTCTGTTGCCCCGCGGACGGAAGGCGGGCGTCCCTTCCCCGCGCGGTCTCCTGTTTCCTTTGTGCCGGCGTCGTTCCCGCCGTCCATATGCAGTCCATGTGTCTTTGGTACAGCGGGTTTATATACAGCCGCGCCGTATCCCCCGGCTCGCAGCGGCGCCTCGTCACGTCCACGAT
>CAZEXC010000012.1:8433-23972 GCA_964516625.1 uncultured Oscillospiraceae bacterium
CGTCCACGATCGCCACGCGCATATCGCGCCTTGCGTGAAACAGCGCGCCGTAGCCCGCCGCAGCCCCCGCCGGGAGGGTCTTCACCGTGTTGATGTCCGCCTCGCAATAGCCGACCGGCAGCAGGCCGAATCGCCCGGCATCCGGGATGCGGCCCAAAAAAGCCGATCCGACGCGCACAGCGTCCAGCCTCATCTCCGGGCAGCGAAACAGCGCCGACGAGGCGCAGCAATGCTTGACGCCCGGGTCTATCCCCGCCGCCTCCAGCGCACGGATGAGGGCAAGGAAAAGCGCGTACTGGCGGCGCGTCCGCCTCTGTCGGCAGGGGCAGGAAAAATGCGTATATATGCCGGTGAACCGAACGCCGGGGTATTCCGCATAGAGCCGAATCACCCGTTCCGGCGCGTCGGCGCAGAAGCCGTACCGCCCGAGGCCGCAGTCCGTCTGGATGTGGGCGCGGGGCGCGGCGCCCGCGCGCCGGCCGGCCTGAGCCAGCGCCAGCGCGTCCCGCTCCGTCCCCACGGAGAAGGTCACGGGCAGAGTCAGGAGCCTTTCTATCTGCTCCCCGGCGGCGGGGCGGAGAAGGAGTATCTCTCTCACCGGGATCCCCATGGAGCACAAAGCCGCCGCGTCCTCCGCCTCCGTCAGCGCAAAGCGGGTCACGCCCTGATCGGACAGCGCCCGCGCCATGGGCGCAAGGCCAAGCCCGTAGCCCGATCCCTTCAAAACGCCGTATACCGCAGCCCCTCCCGCCGCGGCTTTCACCGCGCGGATGTTGCTGTCGATACGGTCTTTCTGTACGATATATCTTCTCATGCCGCAGGGCCGTCCTTTCTTCCCTGAATAAGCGCAGCCGCCCACAGCATGAGTGTAACACCGCCGGTGCATTTTGTGTTTTAAAATGCGTTTAAGCCTTATTAAGATTTCATTAACCCGCGGGACAGCCGCCGTCTGTCAGACGGGCAGCCCGCCCGTTTGGTTCCCCCGCGCCGCGCGCTTATAGCTTCCGGCAGAAATCCCATACGGCGGACACGTCCGCCTGCTCCACCATGCCGCGGTCGCAGGCCGCCGCCAGAGAGGGGTCGATGGGAAGGCGCGCGATGTTTTCCACGCCGAAGCGCTTCGCCTCCTCCTCGATATGGCTGTCCCCGAATACGGGCAGCTTCTGGCCGCAGCAGGGGCATTCGTACCAGCTCATGTTCTCCACCATCCCCACCACGGGGATATGCAGCATCCCCGCCATGTTGACGGCCTTCTCCACAATCATGGAAACGAGATCCTGAGGCGTCGTGACGACCACGACGCCGTCCACCGGGAGGGACTGGAACACAGTCAGCGGCACGTCGCCCGTCCCGGGGGGCATGTCCACGAACATATAGTCCACCTCGCCCCACACAACGTCCGTCCAGAACTGCTTCACCGTTCCGGCGAGGATTGGCCCGCGCCATACCACCGGATCCGTCTCTTTTTCAAGAAGCAGGTTTATGCTCATAATCTTGACGCCGCCGGCGCTCTCCGGCGCGACGATGCCGGCCGAGTCCCCGACGGGGCGCTCGTGCATACCAAATGCCATGGGGATAGACGGGCCGGTGATGTCCGCGTCCAGTATGGCGGTCTTTTTGCCGCTTTTGGCCGCGCTCACCGCCAGAAGCGACGTGACCATGGACTTCCCCACGCCGCCCTTGCCGCTCATAACGGCAATGACCTTGCCTACATGGGACATCTCGTTGAGCTTTTCCAAAAAGCTTACGGGCGTCTCGCGGCTGTCGCATTCGACGTCGCACGAATCGCAGCTGTGGGTGCATTCTTCGCTCATAGCAGTTATATTCTCCTCTTTATCGTATTCGTAAAAAAAATAGCCGGAGGGAGCTCCTCCGGCTATTAGTATATCCATCCTTCTGTTCTTTGTCAATCCGGCGCGCCCGGACGCGGACAGCTCAGATCTGGGCGGCCGCGTCGTAAGCGGTGCGGTTCGCGTTGCGGACGTTGGAGGCTTTCACGCAATCGCCTATCTTGAAGAACTTCGGCGCGCAGAAGCGGAACTTTTCCGCCTCGTCCTCCAGCGCCTTGCGGCCGGAGGCGAATACGACGGTGTCCGCGTCCAGCATATGCTCCTCGCCGTCCTGACCCTTGTAGCCCACCTGCGTGGGGGTGATGCGGGTGACGGGGCTGGACAGGTACAGGTGGCAGTATTTCGGGACGCGGTCGTACAGCGCCAGCTCCTGAGCGTAGGCGGAGGTGGCGGCGATGCGATCCATCATCTCGATGATGGACACGTCCTTGCCCTGCTCCATGGCCAGATACAGCGCGGCCTCGCAGCCTACCTCGCCGCCGCCGATGACGACGACCTTCTGGCCGATCTTGTCGGCGTTGCCGAACGTGTCCACCGCGCAGATGACGCGGGGATCGTCGTGACCGGGGATGGGAAGGACGATGTTCGAGGAGCCCAGCGCGGCCATCACCACGTCGTAATGCTCGGCCTCGATCATCTCCGGGGTGGCCTCCACGCCGAGGCGCACGTCGATGCCGAGCTTATCCATCATGCGGATGCGGTAATTCATATAGTCGTCGAGGCTCCACTTGAAGGTGGCGTACTTGGCAAAGTTTATGGTGCCGCCGAGCTTCGTGTCCTTTTCATACAGCGTGACCTGATGGCCGCGCTCCGCGCAGAACTGCGCCGCCGCCATGCCGCCGGGGCCGCCGCCGATGACGGCCACGCGCTTGGGCGTGGAGTTTTTGTTCTCGAACTGGTCGAGGATGTATTCGCGGCCGACGGTGGGGTTGCCGGAGCAGCAGAATTCCTCCTCCATGTCGTAGCTCAGGCACACAAAGCACTTCAGGCACGGGATAATCTCGTCCTCCCGCCCCTCGGCGGCCTTGTTGACGCACTGGGCGTCTACGATGGTGCCCCGGGCCATGGCGACGATGTCCGCGCCGCCGGTGGAGAGGACCTCCTCGATAAGCTCCGGGCGCTGGAACGCGCCGATGGTCACGACGGGCTTGGAAAAGCCGGATTCCTTGACCTGACGGGCAAAGTCCTTATTGACGCCGGCGGGGTAGAACTCCACCGGGTGCATACGGGTCTGGGTCACGTCGTCCATGATGGTGCCGCAGGACACATGGGCGATATCGATGTCCTCCTCCACGCGCTTGAGGAAGTCGATGCAGTCCTCGATGGTCCCGCCGCCCTCGGTCAGCTCGTCGCCGGACACGCGCACCTCAATGGGGACGCGGGGGCCGACCGCATCGCGCACGGCCTTCACGAGCATCATCGGGAAGCGGGCGCGGTTCTCCCGGGAGCCGCCGAACTCGTCGGTGCGCGTGTTGGAAAGCGGGCTCAAAAACTGGGCGGGGAAGGTGCCGTGGCCAAGATGCAGGAAAATCATATCGAAGCCGACGCGCACGGCGTTTTTCGCGGCCTCGGCATAGTCGGCGCACATGCGCTCCATGGCGTCGGTCGTGAAGGCAGGGCAGTATTCGCCGGTCTCCTCGTCGGTCTCGCCGTTCACGGACCAGCAGACGACCTTGCCGTCTATCTCCTCATGGCGGGAGAAAGCCAGAAGCTCGAGGCTTATGCGGGCGTCAAAGAAATGCACCGCGCTGGTCAGACGATACCAGTAGTTGTGATACTGCATCTGGAAGATATCGCAGTCGGAATGGAACTCGTCCGGGTGGGCCACCACCCAGCGATCCATATTCTGGGCGGAGAAGGTGATGTTCGCCGCGCCGCCGCGGGCCTTCTCGCGGTAATGGGCGATCGTAGCCTCGTTGGGGTACGGCTCGCCCGCGCCCAGCAGATGCACGCCGGTGGGAGCCGTCCAGATGCGGTTTTTGTAGATGATGCCCGGCCAGCGGCCGCGGGCGCCGATGGTGATGGGCTTGAACATATTCGGGTATTTTCTTTCCATAATTCCACTGCTCCTGTATGTATTTTTCTGACTGGGCATGTCGGGGCACATTTTTGCTAACTCATGCTAACTTATTTATTATAACATGAAAAAGAAATATCGCAAGACAAAAATCACTCGCCGTAAAAAGCGATGCCGTGCTTGCCGCTTTTCTTCACCTGATACAGGGCGCTGTCCGCCTTGGCGTATATATCCTGAAAGGAGTCGGACTCCTCCCCGGGCCGGAAGGTCTTCACGCCCGCGGAAAGGCCCAGCGTGTCGCTTTCGTCCGGCAGGACATCCAGCTTCTCCATCTTTTCCATCATGCGGCTGAAGCTGTGCTCGATCCCCTCCCGTTCGGTCGTGCCGTTCAGCGCGATGGCAAACTCATCCCCGCCCATGCGGCACACCACGTCGGAGCTTCTTACGACAGAGCGGAAAATATCGGCCGAGGCCTGAAGCACCTCATCGCCCACGTTGTGGCCATAGGTGTCGTTTATCCGCTTGAAATCGTCTATATCGATCATTATCAGCGCAAAGCTCTCTCCCCGCTCGATCATCCCGTTCACCTGCTGGACGAACGCCTCCCGGCGCAGAAGCTGGGTCAGCTCGTCCCGGCGGAGGATCTCCGCCTCATAACGGTTCTTGCAGTTCCGTATCGTTTTTTCTATGTTCTCCAGACTCTCCGCGCCCCGGAATTTCAGTATCCAGGACTCGTACTGTATGTTTTTCCGTTCCGTATCATAATCGGGCAGGCTCTCGATCCGATGGGCCCCTCTCCGCCAGCCGAACAGCGGCAGCACAAGCAGCAGATTGTCCGCCATGGTCCCGCACATATAGACGTTTTTCCGAGCCGAGACGGTCTTTTCTATCGAGAGCATGGCGTTTTTCGTGACGCTGTCCTCGCCGATGAACACATACACGCCGATCTGAAACGGCTTGCCGTCACAAAGCCTTTCCCGGATGATCTCCCTGCATGCGACCTCGTTATAGAGGCTCGTTTTATAGCTGATATACATATGCATGTCTTCCGTGCTTGCCATCAGCCCCAGCATCATGATGGTCACCGCCGGCCCGGTCAGCAGCATATAGGGCTGCGAGATCTGGATGACGGAGGCTATCGCGAAAATAATCACCGCCAGAAACAGCGCGCTGCTTTTCGCCCTGCCCAGCGTCCTCTTGTATCGTATCGTTTCCCACAGCAGCATGAGCAGGTCGATGATCACCACGCAGTACAGCGAATACGCCTTCATGCCCCGGGAATAGGAGCCCTGCGGCGTGTCTATGTATTCGATGGGCAGGACGATCTGGGCGATGACCCCCAGAATGCCTACCGTCATAAGGACGATCTTCTCCACCCGATGCCGTTTGCCGGTGCCCCGCTCGATCAGCAGGAGGATATAGTCCACCAGCAGCGAGCAGAAGCACGTAAGGCTGACCAGAAACAGGATATGCCATATATAGTTGAAGGTCTCGGGTACCCTGTCCCGGTTGTTGACCGTATATTCCGTCACCGCCACGGCGAGCTGATGAAAAATCGCTACCTGCGCCAGAACCATAAAGATGTACGACGCCTTTGTCCGTATCCTTTTTTTTCGACTGTAAAAGGCAAAATAGTATACCAGTATCAGAAAGCAGGTCACAGGCAGACGGATCTGCATAAACATGGATAGCCTCTCCTTCCGTTTCGTCTCCGTCACGGGACAAAACGCCTCTTATTCGCCGGGATATATTTTGTGCGCCGGGGCTTCCCGCGCGTTTTCCGTTTTCCTCCGGCTCAGCCGCCGGACTGCGCCCTGAACGCGGAAATGGCCTGCTCCGTGAGGCGATAGTCCGCGTCTACCTTTTCCGCCAGCGCGGAGGCCTCCGCCGTGATCGTGCCGCCGCGCAGCGCCTCCGTCAGCTCGGAGGCCGAATCGGCCAGCCTTGTCAGCGACAAATTCTGGCATACGCCCTTGAGCGTATGCGCCGCCCGGAAGGCGGTCTGCCCGTCCCCGGACTCCAGAGAGGACACCAGAAGGCTGTAGCTCTGGTCGTCCAGAAACTTGAAAAGGAATTTCTTCAGTATATTTTCGTTGTTCATCAGGCGCTTCAGAACCTCGTCATAGCTCCCGCCGAGCGCTTCGTAGCATTGCCGGATATCCATGATATTTTCCTCGCTTTTCCCTTTATTTTTCCCTTGTTTTTTCTTATATTTCCCTGCCGGGCGCCGGTTCCGCGGACAGGACGCGCCCCACGATCCCCAGGCAGTTTTTGTCGTCGTTGAACGCCCACAGCGTGCGGAAGGCGGCGGTGAATCTTTCCGTCCGCTCCGCGCCCTGCATGGTCAGCTCCATCTGGAAATCCGGCTGCGCCGACGTGGCCGCGCGGATTTTTTTCTTCAGGACGTCCAATTCCTCCGGCGCGATCCTCCGCAGGAAATTCTCGTCCTTCATCGGCTCGATGATAGTCTCGTCCACCCCGAGCCACCGGGCGCAGGATCGGCTGAACGTCACCATGGAGGGGAACGTTGTGTAAGTAAACCCCAGCTGATCGGACGAATCGGCGAAAAAGCGGAACCGCTGGCGCTCGAACTCCAACTGCTGGAGGCTGCGCCCGGCATGGGTCAGGTCGTAACTTTGCAGCTGCTCCGTGATGGTTCTCTCGCGGGCGATCTCCTGAGCGTGCTGGGCGTTCGCGCCGACCGCCTCCCGAAGCGAATCCTGCACCTCGCGCAGGCAGTCCAGGAGGCGGGGGTTGAACGCGCCGCACTGCCCCTCCAGAATCATCGCCACCGCCTTTTCGTGGGGTATCGCTTTTTTATAGCACCGCTCGCTGGTCAGCGCGTCATATACGTCCGCCAGCGCCACGACCTGCGCCGCGATGGGTATCTCGTCCCCCACGAGGCCGTCGGGGTAGCCCCTGCCGTCATAGCGCTCGTGGTGCCAGCGGCATATCTCATAGGCCGTCACGGTCAGCGGGTCGTTTCGCTGCGCGCTCGGCAGCTCATCGAGCATTTGCGCGCCCGCCATGGAATGGTTTTTCATGACGGCAAATTCCTCGTCGGTCAGTCTGCCGGGCTTGTTGAGTATCTCGTCGGGAACGGACAGCTTTCCTATATCGTGCAGCGCCGAGGCCATGGCAATGCGGGAGATGTCCTCCTGCGTCATGTTATAGGGGTTGCCGTTTTTCTGGAATTGGCGGAGGATCATCTCCGTGATGACGTTTATATGTATCACATGCAGCCCGCTCTCGCCGTTTCGGAACTCCACGATATGGGACAAAATGGAGATCATAAGCTGGCTGTTTTTCTGGTTTTCATAGATCTGATCGGTCACGATGCTCGTCAGGCGGCGCAGGTTCGCCGACAGCAGAAGCGCGTTTTCCACGCGGCGGCGGACGATGGCGACGTCGAAGGGGCGGCTGATAAAATCCGTCACGCCCAGATCATAGGCCCGGTGGATCGCCGCGGGATCCGTCTCGGCGGAGATGACGATGACCGGCACCTCATCTATCCATCGGTACTGGTTCATGCAGGCCAGCACCTCGAAGCCGTCCACCTCCGGCATATTGAGATCCAGAAGCAGCAGGGAAATGTCCGATGCGCTGTCCGACAGCACATCTATCGCCCTGCGTCCGTTTTCTACTGTCGTTACGCTGAACTTGTCACCCAGCATTTCCTCCAGCAGCATACAGTTCATTTCCGAGTCGTCGGCAATGAGCACCCGCTGGCGGTCCGTGTTGTTGCCCGTTCTTTTTTCGTCCATGTTGGCGTAACTCTCCTTCGCTTGAAAATATAATAATCTTTTTCCCCGGGATTTCAATAAAAATCTCCCTTTATTCCCCATTATATACCAATTTGTTATGGCTTCTCAACTGATTTTCCAAATTTTCTCTCCCGCGGAAAACCGCGAAATATGACTTGCCATTTTTGGCAATATAGGGTATCATACCGTTGGCTGTATGCCGTATATATATATATATATATGGAGGTCACTTCAATGAACCGCAGCAAAAAACCGGGGAGCAGGCGGCTTTTCTCCCTTCTCTGCATTCTTGCTCTGGCAGTCTCTCTTCTCTGCGGCTGCTCCTCGACCGGCGGGAAAATCGTCATTCGCGAAAAGGAACCGGACGAAGCGGACTCGGTCGTGCTCACCGTTTTCGGCTTCAAGGCGGACGCCCTGAACCTCACGGCCATCGAGGATGCTCTGCACGGCTTCATGGACGAAAACCCCGACATTTCCGTGGTCTACGAGGGCATAAAGGGCGCGGCCTACTACGACGTGCTGGACAAGCGGGCGGCGTCCGCCTCTATGGACGATATAAGCATGGCGGATCACGACAGCATCCTCGAGATGGAGGCTCAGGGGCTTCTGGCGGACCTTTCCGACCTTCCGGAGCTTGCAAACTATACGGAGCAGGCGCGAAGCCAGTTCACAGGCGACGACGGCTCGGTGTATTTTCTCCCCACCTGCATCTCCACCTATAACCTCTACATAAATTACGACCTTCTGGAGGCGCACGGCCAGAGCATCCCCACCAACTGGGAGGAGCTCCGGCAGGTCTGCGATTATTTTGTGTCTCAGGGCATCACGCCTGTCATCGCCAACAACTACGCCTCCCTGCCCACGCTGATAACGAGCCGGGCGCTGTTCGACACCTACCAGTTGGCGGACGTTGACGCCGCCATGGAAGCCTTCAACGAAGACCCGGAGGCTCTGGCCGATGCGCTGGTTCCGGGCGTGGAGATGGTCGCGGATATGATCGCGCGCGGCTGGCTCGACGCCGAGGAGGTTCTCGCCACGGAGCAGACCTCCGACGATCTGGAGCTTTTTCTGGAGGGCGGCCGCCCCTTCATGGTAACAGGCGGCTGGGCCTCCGTCCGCGTTATCGCCGCGGAGCCCGGCTTCACCTACGGCGTATACCCCTACCCCATCCTGGACGACGGCAGCGTGCTGTCCATGCAGGTGGATACCTGCATCGTCGTCAGCGCCCAAAGCAGCCATCTGGAGCAGACCAAAAAGCTCGTGTCCTATCTGCTCCGGCCCGATGTTATGTGGGAATACTGCGACAGTCAGGCCAGCTACACCCCGCTCCGGGAGGAGACCCGCGTCCCCTCCGAGAAAACGCTGGTGCCCTCCACGGAATATCTCACGAACGGCCGCAGCGTCATGCGTTCGGATTACCGGCTGTCCCTCCCCCTGAGTCAGGCGCTGGCCGACTGCGCCGACACGCTTCTTCGCGGCGGCACCGCCGAGCAGGCCCGCGCCGCGCTGCTGAACGGCCTGACGGCGGAAGTCTCCCCTCAGTAAAATTTCCCGAACTGGAGCATCTTGTACATCTATGAAAAAGAAAAGCCTTTCCTTCGCGGTTCTGACGGTACTGTTCGTCGCCCTCCTGCTTCTGGGCGGCAGCGCTTATGTCAGCAACATACGCCAGTCCCTCTGGCAGCAGTCCGTTACGGACATACTGGAGGTCACGGAGCAGGGCGGCCACGCCTTTGAGGTATATCTGGAAAAGGATCTGGAGCTTCTGGATACCTTCTCCTATAATATCAGCCAGTACGACTCCTCCGACTTCGACGCCATCTCCTCCAAGCTTGCCCTTTACGGCGGGGACGACACCTCCTTTTCCGTCGTGGATCTGGAAAACGACTGGGTGTTCATAAACGACGGCCACAACGACCCCGTGCCGCAAACGGAGGATGAGATGGCGGAGTATGAGGCTTACGACGACAGGGGCGTCTCCGAGCCCACCCTCAGCAAGACCACGGGCCGCAGCGTCATGCGGTATTATCTGCGCTTTACCTTTGCCGACGGCGTGGAGGGCATGGTCTGCAAAAGCCAGCTCATAACCAACGTGTCTCAGGAGTTTTCTCTGTCCTTCTATGAGGACACGGGCTTTTCCTATATCGTCAATGCCGCCGGGGATATCCTCGTCCGCCCCGCCCACCAGAACAGCAACCACACATATTCCAACATCTTCGATATCCTCTCGCTGGAGGACAATTCCCCGGAGGATGTGTCCCTCTTTTCCGACAGCATGGTCGCGGAGCACTCCGGCGCCATGCGCCTGCTTTTCGACGGAGAGGAATATATCTTCGCGTTCGTGCCGCTCTCCATCACAAACGGCTGGTACCTTATTTCCGTCATCCCGGACTACTCCGTCATGGAGCATGTAAACGACGTGCTGAACACCAGCCTGATATTCACGTTTCTGGCCGGCATATCCCTGCTTCTCGTCGCGGCGCTTTTCCTCACCATACGCGGCTACTATAAAGCCATTCGGGCCCGGGACGAGGAGATTGCCTACCGCGAACAGCTTTTCAACATCCTCGCCAACAACACGAACGACGTTTTCCTCATGCTCTCCACGGACAGCTTCTCTCTGGAATATGTAAGCCCCAACGTGGAGCGGGTGCTCGGCGTGCCGCGTCAGGAGGTCATGGACGATCTGACCGTTCTGTCGCGGAGGGACGAGGACGGGAACCCCGCCGTGACCGCCGACATCCTGCGCGGCGTGGGCGCGGACGGCTCCATCTCCTTTGATTCCGAGCGCGTCCATCGGACGACCGGGGAGCGCAAATGGTTCACGGAGACCGTCTACCGCTCGGCCATGGACAACTACGACCGGTTCATCGCTGTGCTCTCCGACCGCACCGCCGCCCACAAATCGGAGCAGACCCTCACCGAGGCTCTGAATATCGCGGAAGCGGCCAACGCCGCCAAGAGCGCGTTTTTGAGCAATATGAGCCACGATATCCGCACGCCTATGAACGCCATCATCGGTCTTTCCACCCTCCTGCAGCGCGACGCGCACGACCCGGAGCTCGTGATGGAGCACACCCGGAAAATAACCGCCTCCAGCCAGCACCTGCTGGGTCTCATAAACGACGTGCTCGACATGAGCAAGATAGAAAGCGGCAAAACCACGCTCAACATCGGCGAGATAAACCTCGCGCAGATCGTGGAGGAGCTCAACACCATCATGCAGCCTCAGGCGAGAGCCCGCCAGCAGAGCTTCGAGATATTCGTTTACGATATCCGCAACGAGGTGCTTCTGGGCGATGCGCTTCGCATAAACCAGATACTCATAAATATCCTCTCCAACGCCGTGAAATACACCCCCGTGGGCGGGGAGATCGCCATGGAGATACGCCAGCTCCCCACGCTTTCCAGCAGCTTCGCCCACATTCGGTTCGCCGTCCGCGACAACGGCATCGGCATGTCCCCGGAATATCAGAAAATCATCTTCCAGCCCTTCTCCCGCGAGATAAGCAGCGTCACCAACACCACGCAGGGCACCGGCCTCGGCATGGCCATCACGAAAAACCTCGTGGATCTGATGGGCGGCACTATCAGCGTAGAGAGCGAGCAGGGCAAGGGCTCCACGTTCACGCTGGATCTGGAGCTCCGCATTCAGGAGCAGGAGGACGGGGAGGATTTCTGGGACAAATTCGGCATCCACCATATGCTTCTCGTGGACGACGACGTGGATGTCTGCACCGGCATCATGTCCGTCATCGCCGGCGGGAACGTGTCCGCCGAGTTTTCTCTTGACGGCGAGACCGCCGTCAAGATGGTGACGTCCGCGCAGGCGGGCGGCAGCAGCTTCGACCTTATCCTGCTCGACTGGAAGATGCCCGGCATGGACGGCGTCGAGACCGCCCGGCGCATCCGTCAGGTCGTGCCCTCCAATGTCCCCATCATGATACTCACCGCTTACGATTTCGGCGAGATAGAGGCGGACGCCCTCGCCGCCGGCGTGAACGCTTTTCTGGCAAAGCCCTTCTTCCTGTCCACCTTTATGCAGACCGTGCGGAACCTCCGGTCGAAAAAGACGACGGATATCCTTCCCCCGGAGACGGAAAAAAGCATCCTCTCCGGCAAGCACGTCCTCGTGGCGGAGGACAACGAGCTCAACGCCGAGATACTCTGCGAATACCTGAAGATGATGGGCGCGAGCAGCGAGGTGACGGTCAACGGGAAAGAGGCGCTGGAACGCTTTGAAGGCTCCGCCCCCGGGACGTTCGCCGTCATCCTCATGGACGTGCAGATGCCTATTATGGACGGCTATGAGGCGACCCGCGCCATCCGCGCCTGCGGCCACCCGGAGGCGGGAGACATCCCCATCGTTGCCATGACCGCCAACGCCTTCGCCGACGATATCCGGGACGCGCTGGAATCCGGCATGGACGCCCACATCGCAAAGCCGGTGGACATCCCCCATCTCGAGGCGACCCTGCGCGGCGTCTGGGAGAAAAAGAACCGGCCCGTTTGACGGGCGATAAAACGCAAAACGCCCGCGGACAAAGCTGTCCGCGGGCGTTATTCATTTTTTTGGGCGCACCGGCTGCGGGGCGTCCGCCCGCCGCTTCCGGCGGAGGCGTCCCCTCTTTCGGACAGGCTCTTACGGAGCCTGCTCCGGCTGCTTGGGCTCCTGCAGGGCGCTGTCGATAAGCTTCATCAGCTCCAAAGCGCTGCGGAACTGGCTGGTCTGCTTTTTGTCAACCCAGGTGACCTGACCCTGCCAGGTAGCATTCTGCCGGTAGCGCACATGGATCAGAAAAGTGCCCTCCGGGCCCTTTTGCTCCTCCAACTCCGATAAACTCATAATACGCTCCGTTTCCCTGTAATTTTTCCGCTCCGTTCGTGTCGGCTTCCCAAAGCAGCGCAGATTCGTCCCCCGGATGGGATAGCCTATGTCGTCGCACAGCCTGTCGATGAGGCCCACGAGCTGGCACATGGATCCAAAAGGGACGCTCCGCCGGGAATAGCGGTGGTACATCTTTCCGCAGAACGGTTCTTTATTCCGAACGCAGACCGCTACGAGGTTAGGCGCAGCCCCGGCCATTTTCAGGCTGCTTTCGGGTTCCGTCAAAATTTTTATCCTCCCTGTCCGTCATGGCTCTCCCCCGTTCCGGGGAGGCTCTGAAAAATTCCAGCCAAGCTGCTGTACGCTCTGCTCCGGGTGGTTCATGGGAAGAGCCCTGTACCGGCAGGCGACGCGCAGGCTCCCTCCCGCCCGGGCAAGGGCATCGCTTATCCGCGCCGTCACGCCGTCAACGGATTCCATGTCGATGCCCACCAGAAGTATCAGGTACTGGGCGGTGTTGAATTTCGTGAATGTATCCGTCCGCCGCAGGCAGGATCGCAGGACGCTGCGTATTTTCTCGTCCACAAGGCTGCCGACGTCGTTTTTGCTCAGCTGATCGCCGGTTCTGCTCTGCATGGTCGCGACTACGAGGAAGTTGCTCTCGCCGGAGCGCTCCGATATCCGCTGCAAAAACCGAAAGCGGTCGATAAAGCTGGGATAGCTGACATACACCGCGCCGATCCGATCCGGCTCCTTTTCCACAAGACCCCAGTATATCTCGTCGGGAGAGCTGCACTGATACTGTATGGCGCTGCATATTTTCTGATACCGCGTCAGCATTTCTACCGTGGGCGACAGACCCAGCTCGTGGTAGTAGTAGTCGGTAAATTTCTGATAGGCCGCCAGAGCCTCGTCATACTGCCGGAGAGCCATGAGCGCGTCGATGACCACTATCTGCCACTCGTCGAAGGGGTAGATGTTCTGCGCCGCGGTACACAGCTCCACGATCTCCCGATACCGGCCCTTCTCCTCCAGAAGCCCGCACAGCCGCCGCAGGCAGGCGGTATATTTCGCTTTGAGGGAGACGGCCTCCATCAGCACCCATTCCTTAAAGAAAATGGTCGGAAGAAGCTCGCCGCCGTAGATCCGGCACGCCTCCAGACGCAGAGAGATCTCGCTCTCGGCGTCCTCGGCGTCCTGCGCCTGATCCGCCTCCCGGATGAGCCGCCGGAAGTCCCATACGTCGCAGCTCGTGGGAATATCGGTCGACCAGCGGTAGATGTCGCTGCTGAGAGCCACATAGCTCTCCTCCGGCAGTCCCGCGTTGGCCAGCATCTTCCGCAGCTTGAACAGCGTGACGCGGAGATTGTTGTTGCGGTCGGCAAGCGGCTTGTCGCCATAGAGGTTTTGAAGCAGCTCGTCTCTGGGGATGCCCTCCCGCCGGAACACGATCATGGACAGCATCTGTATCATGTTGCTCGTGCCGGACTTATCCAGCTTCAGTTCCGTCCCGCCATAGGAAACGGCGAACCTGCCAAGCATCTGAAAATGAAGCTTTTTGACCTCTTGCTCCACGAACCGCACCTCTTTATAATGAACGATTAAATCATTCACAGATAATATAAACATCCACAGGTATTTTTAATTGTATCATTATAACATGCAAAAAGGCGGAATGCAACCACAATTCCGCAGCTCTTCCCCGCGCGTTTTTTCGACATTTTCGCCTCTCTCCCCTTGACAGAATGGAATCAATATGATATTATTTTAATATCATAAAAATACCAAGGGAGGAAAAAATATGAAAAACACGAATGTGGAAGAGATTGTTTTGCCGAACAGGCAAAACGGCATGCCCGTGCTTATCGGCAGCGTCCTGCTGTACCTGCTGGCCATCGGCCTGACGGTCTTCGGCGGCATCCTGCTCGACGAGGGCCCCTCCTCCGTCGGCGTGGTCCTGCTGACGGTCGGCATCGTATGGCTCTGCGTCGGCTGGATACCCTGGCCGGGCCTGAAGGTCCTGAAGCCTCAGGAGGCTCTCGTGCTGACCCTTTTCGGCAGGTATATCGGCACGCTCAAGGGCGCGGGATTTTATTATGTAAACCCCTTCTGCACGGCCGTGAACCCCGCCGCGCAGACAAAGCTCAGCCAGTCCGGCGACGTGGACACCGGCAAGCCCGCCGCGCTGAAGGTGGCGCTGCAGGGCAGCGGCAGCGTCGTAATAGACTCCGAGAGCAAAAAGCTCTCTCTCAAGCAGATGACCCTCAGCAATTCCAAGCAGAAGATAAACGACTGCCTCGGAAACCCCGTGGAGATCGGCATCGCCGTTATCTGGCGCGTGGCGGACACCGCCAAGGCCGTTTTCTGCGTGGACAACTACAAGGAGTACCTCTCCCTCCAGACTGACAGCGCCCTGCGGAACATCGTCCGGCTGTACCCCTACGACGTAGCCCCGAACGTGGACACCACCGGCGACGGCGTGGCCGACGAGGGCAGTCTCCGCGGCTCCAGTCAGGAGGTGTCCGAGCGCATCCGTCAGGAGATACAGTCAAAGGTGGACATGGCCGGACTGGAGATTCTGGAGGCCCGCATCACCTACCTCGCCTACGCCCCGGAGATCGCCGCCGTCATGCTCCAGCGCCAGCAGGCCAGCGCCGTCATCGACGCGCGGAAGATGATCGTGGACGGCGCGGTCGGCATGGTGGAGATGGCTCTCAACCGCCTGAAGGACGGCGGCATGGTGGAGCTTGACGAGGAGCGCAAGGCGGCCATGGTGTCGAACCTGCTTGTCGTCCTGTGCGGCAACAAGGACGCCCAGCCCATCGTCAATTCCGGCAGTCTGTACTGAGAAGTGACGCGCTATGGCGGAGAAGCCCGAAAAAAAGCAGCTTCTGCTCCGTTTGTCCGGCAGCCTTTACGCCGACATCGCCGCTTGGGCGGCGGACGATTTTCGTTCGATAAACGGGCAGATAGAATACCTCCTGACCGAGTGCGTAAAGCAGCATAAAAAGACCGGCAAGAACACCCCCGGGCAGTGACGAGGCTGGACGCCGGCGCTTCGCGGTGGTATAATAGCCGCA
>CAZEXC010000012.1:24072-28378 GCA_964516625.1 uncultured Oscillospiraceae bacterium
CAACGGGAGGCGCATTTTATGAAACGTATATTTTCCCTGTTTTTCGCCGCGGCGCTGCTTTTGAGCCTGTGCGCCTGCAAGGACAGCTCGGAAGACGCGCAGGCGGAAGCCTCCCCTCTCCCCGAGGCGGAGACGGAAACGCCCGCTCCCGACGGGACGCCGGGAACCGGCGCCGAGCCCGTGCTGTCCGACGGCGCGGAGGAGGATTCGCGCCTGTCGGCGCTTTTCCAGACGAACGGCGAAACGGTCTATACGTCCCTCGCCCGCGCCGAGGGGCTTACCTGCCTGTACGACATCCTGCCGGAGTCTGTCGGTTCCGTATCCGGCTTTTTCCTTACAGACGGGGGCGTCTACGCCGCGGTGAAGGAATCCTATTACTCCCTTGAGCCGGCGGCGCTGTACTTCTTCCCCGCCGACGGTTCAGACCCGCAGCTTCTGGCGGACTATGTATATCCCGGCGGCCTTTTCTGTCTGGCCGGGGAAAGCCTTTTCTACGAAAGCTACGGCGAGGAATACCTCTGGCGTCTGGATACCGCGTCCGGCGAGACGGAGTGTGTTTTGGAGCAGCCCGTAACGCTTCTCGGGGCGGACGGCGGCTTTATCTACTACGCGGCGGACGGCGGCGTTTACCGCAACGACAGCACCATGGCGGCGGAGGCCCTTCTTTTCGAGGACAACGGCGTGAGCCGCCTCTTTGCCGGAGAGGACGGCATATGCGTCCTGACCTATTCCGAGACCGGCTCCTCCATGGTGGAGACCCGGCAGCTCGACGGGTCGCTCCGCGCCCAGATCGTGCTGGACGAATATACGGACGCGATCCTGTGCCGGGACGGGCGGATTTACGCGCCCCAGACGGCGGCGAGAGCCGTTCTCGTTTTTGACCTTGACGGAAACGAGCTGGACAGCATCCCTCTGACGGAGCTCGGCGAATACTGCCTGTTCCATTTCGCCTCGGAGGACGCGCTGTTTTACGAGACCACCATCGACGGCAAAACGCAGATGTACCGTCTTGACCTCGGCACCCTCGAGACCGAGGCTCTGGGCGAGACGCTCGTATTCTGAGCCGTATCGCGATTTCCCGGCGGCTCCATGAGCCGAAGCTCCCTCTGCGGGCAAAGCCAGCGAACGGGCCGCCGCTTTTTTCTCTTGTCACGGGGACATATCCGGCTTATAATAGCGGTGATTTCTCCGTCGAAAAAAAGGAGGGCCGGATATGATAAAAAAGAGACTGATCCCCTGTGTGATCATCGTTGTGGTGACGCTGGGCTGCGTGCTTTTGAGCCGCCCGACGCGGCTTTTGTTTTTTATGGCGCTGGCGGTCGCGTCCGCCTTTGAGCTCAAAGCCGTGCTGGGCGCGGCGGGGCTTCCGTTTTCGTGGACGCTCATGAGCGCATACATAGTGCTGCACGGCATTTTGTGCTGGGCGCGGGCAGGCGTGGTATGGATGGCCGCGCTGTTTTTCGCCGCGGCGTTTGCGGCGATGCTGTGGGGCATCCTGCGGCCGGGAACCGGCGCGAAATTCGCCACAGGGAACCTCTTTGCCCTCGTGTGGCCGTTCGGGTTTTACGCCGTGATGCTTCACGCCGCGGCCTCGGATGCGTGGCTTCCCGTGCTGATGATATCCATTTTGGGCGCATGGGCGTGCGACAGCGTGGCGCTCCTCGCGGGCAAGGGCTTCGGCAAGCATAAGCTCGCGCCCAGCGTCAGCCCCAACAAGACATGGGAGGGCACGATCTGCGGCGGCCTTGCGGCGGCTCTGGCGGGCTGGCTCATAAGCCTGATCCTGAAAAGCTTTTCCCCCGTTCCGACGGCGGCGTGCATCGTTTTGACCTTCGTTTCCAGCTGCTTCGGGCAGGTAGGCGATCTGGCGGCGTCCCTTATCAAGCGCATGGCCGGCGTCAAGGATTACGGGAACCTCATGCCGGAGCACGGCGGCATCATGGACAAGACGGACAGCATGCTGTTCGCGATCCCCGCGGCCTATCTCGGCCTGTTTATTCTGGGGCTTGTCTGACAACCGATCAAACGCGCGCCCCCGGAAAGGCTTTTGCGCCTTTCCGGGGGCGTTTATGCTGTGCTTCAGTCTGCCGGCTCCATGCTTTCCGCCATGGTTATGGCCTGCTCCAGTGTGAAGGCCGCCGGCGTTTTGAGCATACAGGCGAAGCCGTTGTCCGTGTCAAGCCAGTGCAGAAACAGGCAGCTTCCCGCCTCGTCGGAGAATATCCAGTAATACGCCTCATAACCGTTTACGGTACAGGGAAAGGTTTCTATTTCGTCCGTGAAAATATATTCCGGGTCGAAGCCCAGACGGTTGTTCAGTATCCCCTGCTCCGTGTCAGCCCAGCAGCGGCCATATTGAAAGAGTATCTCGCCCGCGGCGTCGGCAGCATTGGCGCCGCTGCGGTAAAATACCTGAACGCTTATATAGCTGCAATCCTCGTTTTCCGCGCCCCACAACGAACCTTGGCTGTCGTCCAGAGTCGTTACGTCGCTGTTGTAATAGTACCCGTCGGGCAGATCGGTTATGCGCCAGTCGCCCAGCTCGCCATAGACGACGATGGCCTCCTCCGCCGGGTCCGTGTCCGCATTTTCCGCAAGGCCCGCAAACAGGGCGGAGATGTTTTCCGCCCGCCGCGCGGCGTCAAAGCTGTCCATGGCCGCGTAGTCGAAGCATTCGGCGACAGCCTTTAATCCGTCCATGTCAAGGCCGCTGTCCGTGCCGCCCCGCGTCTGGACGAGAACGTGGGAATTTTCCATCGTCACGAAGATGAGCGACCGCTCCGTACCCAGCGCGAGATCCATAACAACGCCGGAGGCCGCTTCCAGACTTTCGTAGGAAAATGCGTCCACCGTCTGGCTGGAGATGTCGTTAAAAACGGGCATCGTGCCGTTCATGGCGCAGTACAGGCTGAGATATACCGTCTGCCCGCCTTCCGACAGGGTCAGCTTGCCGGTGACAGAAAAGCTCCCCTCGTCGTATATGGCAGAGGTAAACAAGTCGAACCCGTCGAGGATAAACGGTCTGGTGTCCATGACCTCGTAAAGGTCGTCGATGGTGCAGCCCGGTTCGTCGTCCACCGAATGGGTCAGGTGGATGACCGCCTGCGCCGGAGACAGACCGTATTTTTCGGCGATCTCGCTTAGCTTGTCCGCGTCGTTTTGATAGGCCAGACCATAGACCCGATAATACGGATCGGAATAGGACAGGCGCTGACGCGCGTCGTACTCCCGCTTCTCGAACAGGCAATAGGACAGCCACTCCCGCTGGGCCTGACATTCCGGGCTTTCCGTATCATATCCGGCGACGGTGTAATACTGCTCCGTGCTTCCCGAAAGGTCACTGGTGCTGGTATAATAATCGCTTCCGCCGTCCGCGTCCGGCAGCCTGATAGCCAGATCCGCTATGGTATACTGGTATACCGCAAACGCGGTCACAGCCAGCGCCGCAGCCAGCGCCGCAGCAATGAGAAGCATTTTCCAAAGCTTGCGGATTGGCTTTTTCGCCGGCGGGGACGCCGCGGCCTGTCGGTCGAGAGTCAGCGCTTCCAGTATATACTCCTCCCGGATGTCTCCTACGGCCTGTTCCAGTGCTTCCAGATTCATATGACCGCCCCCTTATCGGTAAGATATCTGCGGAGCTTTTCCCTTGTTCGGTGCAGCTTCACGGAAATGAGGTTCGGCGTCGAGCCCGTCATCCCGGCGATATCCGAAACGGAATCGGAAAACCAGTACCGGCGGACGAATATGCGCCGCTCGTCCGGCGCGAGCGTTCCAAGGAAGGCGTCTATCTCCGCCGCCAGCTCCCGCGCGGCGCATATGTCCTCCGCCGTCTCGCCGGAGGGGAGGCACTGCTCCAGCTCTGCCAGCGCCGTGTCATAGCTGCTGTTCCGCTTGCGGGCGGTGTTGGCGCGGTAGCGGTCGCGGGATATGTTCCTTGCGATCCTCAGAACATAGCCTGCCAGCGACACGGGGCGCTGAGGCGGGATAGTGTTCCAGACGGCCAGGTATGTATCGTTTTCGCATTCCTCGGCGTCGCGGTCGCTGTGCAGCATATTGCGGGCCAGCCGACGGATCGGCCCGGCGTATTTCTCCGACAGGGCATTGATGGCCTTCTCGGAGCGGGCAAAAAACAGCTCGACTATCTCGCTGTCCTCCAATGGGCGTCACTTCCTTTCCGCTTTACTTATACAGTAGGATCTTGACGGCGGATATTACGGAAAAACCGGGATTTTTTAAAAACCGCGAAACAGTTTATCCGTTTCGCAGTTTTTTTGACATCTTGTTTATCTCCATGCTATAATAGCCG
>CAZEXC010000013.1:0-12440 GCA_964516625.1 uncultured Oscillospiraceae bacterium
TTTTTGTGCTTGTCCCGCCGGAAAAGGATATTGGGCGGTAACGTCAGCGCATGAGGCTTGTCTTTTTCAGAGCCAGCACGAGGGGCGGGATCAGCACGATGTGCAAGATGATGCCGGGGATGGCGGTCGTAAATGCCCCGGAGATAAAGGCGGCCCAGGTAAAGGCGCTGTCGCTCACGCCGGAGATGACGGCGCGGACGGCGCCCCACACGAGACGCCCGCCCAGCATGGCGGCGATGAGCGAGACATAGATCATGCCCGTTTTTTTCGGCAGGGCGCGGTACAGAAGCCCTGTCAGCAGCCCGTAGGCCGCAAGCTCAAAGCTCATGGCCACGCCCGACGGGAAAAGGGGCGGCATGCCGAACAGCGCAAAGCGCAGCAGCGGCGCGATAAAGCCCACAGCCGCAGCGTACCACGGGCCGCATAGAAAGCCGCACAGGAGCACGGGGATGTGCATGGGGCACAGGGCGTTTCCTATCTGCTTTATATGCCCGGTCAGAAGGGGCAGCACCATACACAGAGCCAGACACAGGGCGGACGCCGCAAGAGGGCGAAGGCGGTTTGTTGTTTTCATAAGCGTTTATCCTTTTGCGTTGTGATTTTGAAAAAAGGCCGGCAGAGCCGGCCTTTTTTGTTTGCAGCGATGGCTTGCGTTATGCCTCGGGGCCGACGGTGTTGCCGCCCTCAAAAGCGGCCTGCACTGCGTCGACGACAGCCTGATCGGCCTCGTCGCCGGAGGAGGCGGTCCAAACGCCCTGATCGATGACGCCTTCAATGGTGGCCCCGTCAAAGGTGATAACGAAGCTCTTGGTGGCCTCGTCGCCATTGTCGGTGTCCTCATAGTGGGCGGTGCCGGTCACGCCGTTGGCGGTGATTTCGTAATCGGCGGAGGCGTCCAGCTTCTCGGCGCTGGCCTCGCCGGACGCTTCGCCGGAGGCCTCGCCGGAAGCCTCGCCGGCATCGGCGGACATCTCGCCGTCATAGTTCGTGAAGGCGGCGGCGGCATCCAGAACGGCCTGAACAGCCTCGGTATTGCCGTTTTCGGCGGCGGCGGTCAGCGCGTCGCTGGCGGCGGAGTCGAAGATGGCGGACCACCACTGGTCGAACTCGGCGTCGGTGATGGTGGCCAGCGTGACGCCGTTGGCGACCAGGTCGTCGTTAAGGCCGTTGCACTCGTTTTCGTTATACTCCAGAGAGAAGGCGGAGGTGGCGTCGCAGGCGTTCTGGATGGCGGCCTGCTGGTCGGCGGTCAGGCCGTTCCACCAGTCGAGGTTCACGGTCATGAAGTTGCCGGCGGCGTAGGTGTTGTCGGCCATCCAGTACTTGGCGACCTCATACAGGCTCATGGAGTACATGGCCGGGCCGTCCATCTGGCTGGCGTCCATCAGGCCGGTGTCAAAGGCGGAATAGTAGTCCCAGGGGAACACGCCGACGACGTTGAAGCCCAGAGCCTCAAACTTGGCGGGGGCCATGTTGCCGAAGGAGGAGGAGCCGGCGATGAGCTCCGTGAGGTTGCTGAACTCGAAGTTTGCCAGGAAGTAGTTGGGGCCGCCGGCGTTGACGGACAGATACTTGATGCCGTAGGCATCGGCCTCGGCGGTGATGGCCGCGCTGGCGTCAGGGTCGGCAAAGACGTAGTTGAAGTAATCCAGCGCGTTCTGCACGGAATCCGGCGCGAAGTCGGGGATGGCGCACAGGACGGGGAGCTCCGTATTGTGCTTGGTGTGGCCGAAGATCATCATGTTGATGGCGCCGTCGCCGCAGGCGTCCAGCTCGTCATCCGCGGTGAAAAGCGTGCCGCCGTAGGACACGTTCACCGTGACGGAACCGTCGGTGATGGCCTCAAGATAGGTCTTGAAGTAGGTGGCCAGCCGGCCGCCGGTCTCGTTTTCGGCGTAGGAGCTGTTGAAGGTGATGCTCAGCGCGTCCACAGCGGCGGCTGTCTGCGCGCCGGCGTCCTCCTGCGCGTAAGCCACAGGGTCGAGAGACTCATGGCCGACGGAAGCAGAGCCTTCGCTTGCGCTTTCGCTTTCGCCGTCGCTGCTGCCGCCGCAGGCGCACAGGGCAAAGACCATGAGGGCGGCAAGAAGCAATGCAGTCAGTTTTTTCATGTTTGTTCCTCCATAAAAATAGTGATTATTGATAAAGGGATTATACCCGATTATCCGAATAAGTACTATCTTCCGATGAGATTCGGGAGCCACGTGACGATACTGGGCACGAAGGCTATCAGCAGCACCATACACACCTCGCATATGAAGAACGGCCACACGCCGGAGAAGACCTTCGACGGACTTACCCGCAGGGCGTTGGAGGTGGCGAACACGTTCATGCCGATGGGGGGCGTAAGACCCGCGATCTCCATCATGAAGCAGAGGCTTATGATGATGGCGTAGGGGCTGTAGCCCAGAGAGCACAGGATGGGAAACACCACGGGCACGGTGATGATGATGATGCTCATCATATCCATGACGCAGCCGCAGAGCATGTACAGCAGCATGACGAGGATGAACACCACGAAGGCCGGGGCGTTCAGACCCGCGATAGCGTTGGAGAGGAAAGCCGCAAGGCCGGAGTTTGCCACGAAGCGGGAGAAGATCTGGCCGCCGATGATGATGGGGAAGATACCGGCTTCCATGATGGCCGCGTCAACGATGCAGTTCCATATCTTTTTGGCGGGCGTGCGGCGAAGGACGGCGTAAATAAGGACCGCCACAGCGCCCACGGCGCCGCCCACGGTGGCCGTGAACCAGCCGAGCATGGTGCCGCCGATGATGAGGCCGAAGAGAATGATAATGGGGATGAGGAAGCGCAGGCCCAGCAGACGATCCCGCCAGCTCACAGGCTCGTCGGACTTGGGCGGAAGAGAGCCCTTGCGGATAAAGCCCATGAGACGCACGGTAAGGCACAGGACGATGGCCGTTATGATGCCGGGGACGATGCCGCCGGACAGGGCGGTGCCCACGGATATGGAGACGCTCTGCCCCGCCACCTCAATGGGGCTGGGGGCGATGATGCAGAACATGAGGATGCCCATGGACGGCGGGATGAGCGTCGACAGCGCGCCGGAGGCCGCTATGCAGCCCAGAGACAGGCGCTCGTCATAGCCGCGCTTGCGAAGCTCGGGCAGGCTCAGCTTGCCGAAGACGATGTTTCCGGCGATGGAGGAGCCGGAGCAGGCGCCGAACACGGCGTTTGCCGCGACGACGGTATACAGAAGGCCGCCCTTGACACGCTTGAGCCAGGACTCAAAGCAGTTGAACGCGCCCTCGGCGACGCCGGTCTCGCCCACCAGCGCGCCCACCAGAGAGAACAGAGGCAAAACCGCGTAATTGTAGTTTGCGCCGAGGTTGTAGATGCCGGCGGTGAACTGGCTGAGCATCATGGCGGGGTTGCCGCCGGACAGGGCCAGAAAGCCGAACAGGGACGCGGTCAGCATGGAGATGAACACGGGGATGCCGCAGAACACCATGACCATCATGACCAGAAAGAATATGACGCCGATAACGGCTGCGCTCATTGCCCGGCACCTCCTTCCTCAAGCTTTTTTTCTACGGGATCATTGCGCTCCAGCTCCGAGGCGAGAGCGTCGTTCCCGGGGCCGCCGGGCGCGCCGGGGTCGTGGTTGTCGTCGGGATAGAGATATACGCCGGGGTTCACGCCGTCGTATTTCCAGAAGCGGATCATCCGCGCCAGCGCCCAGATGAAGGAGCAGCCCAGAAGGAAGAAGCCGACGCAGTGGCACACGGTGAAGGGCCACGCCTTCGGGGAGGTGGCGGTGGAGGCGATGCGGATGTTTTTCTCCAGATCCTTGGCGAGCGTCACGGCGACGCCGCGATAGCTGATGAAAAAGCCCAGAAACGCGCCAAGCAAATGGCCGATGACCATGAATATCTTTTCCACCTTCGGCCACTTGTGGATGAGAAGATCGATGCGGGTGTGGCCCTGATCCAGCGTCACATAGCCCGCCGCCAGAAATACCAGAGGAATGTGGAAATACTGAATGAGGTAGTTGGAATTGGGGATGCCCTTGGCCCATGTGACGCCGGCCTTGGCCAGCTTCTCGCCGCAGACGTTTATGAACGCCACGAGCATGATGACGATAAGGGCGATGGCCGACAGATAGCAGAAAAAGCGCAGGACGCCGCGCACGACCCGATCGGCCTTCAAAAAGCCGCTGAAATCATCGTCGCCGATACGGCCGCCGGACGCGCCGGAGCCGCCGCCTCGGAACAGGCCGCCGATCCACCGAAAGAAGCGGTACAGCGGAGAGGTTCTGAATTCGCTTTGTTCTTCTACGTTATTATCCAATATCTTTTCTCCTCCTTTGATCTTTATTTTCAGCCCGGAACGCCGGGAAGCTCACAGGTTGCAGACGGCGGAAAACGCGCCCCGGTTGCACTGGTGGAGGTTGCCGACCTGGAAGCAGTCGCCGATCATGAAGGTGTCGGCTGCTGCGCCGTAGAGAGCCATGGCCTCCTCGCTGCACGACTGCATCCCGCCGAGAGCCACCACGTCGTCGCAGGCGATGCGTTCGGTCTTCCCGTCCGCCGTGCGGTACTCCACATAGCCGTCGCCGATCTCCGAGGCGGACGCGCCGGTGATATAGGAGATGTTGTCGAGGGTCTGGAAATACTCGTCGATGGTCTCCCGGTAGTGGATGGGCGTGGCGTCCGGGGCAAGGGTGTCGCCCCGGGTGAGGATAACGACGTCATGGCCGTTTTCCGCCAGATATAAGCCGGCCTCCGTGCCGGATTCGGAGCCGCCGATAACGACGCATTTTTTGCCCATTTTGCTTTCGTTCCCGAAAACGGTGAAGATATTGTATGCCTTTTCCGCGCCGGGGATGGGCGGCGTTTTCGGCCTTGCGCCGAGAGCGAGGATAACGGCGTCGAACCCGCCGTCCTCCAGCGTTTTTTTCGTCGGCGCAGTGTTCAGGACGATTTTCACGGACGAATCGGCAAGCTGGTTTTTCAGCCACTCGCGATACTGCACCAGCGCCCACTTGAAGCTCGGCGCGTCCATGAGGTTGAGCTGCCCGCCGAGCCTGTCGGACGCCTCGTACAGGGTCACGCCGCAGCCTCGCTCCTCCGCCATCAGCGCGGCGCGCATACCGGCCGGGCCGCCGCCCACCACAGCCACGTTCCGGCGCTGGCCGGAGGGCTTTTTCGTGAGCTTTTCCAGACGGTGCTCGATGCCCATGCGGGGGTTTACGGAGCAGTAGCTCAGCCACTGGCCCGTGAGACTGGGGACGTGGCACTTGTTGCAGCGGATGCAGGGGACGATATCCTCCGCCCGGCCCTGCTTGAGCTTGTCATAAAATTCAAAGTCCGCAATGAACATACGCGCCCCGGCGATGAGGTCGGCCTTGCCCTCGGCGAGGATCTGCTCCATGTCGTCCACGTCCAGAAAACCGCCGATGGGCGCGCAGAGGATCTTCGTGCCGCTGGCCTTGACAGCGGCGCAGTCGTCCAGAACGGAGTAGACGTGGTTTTTGGAGTTGTAGCTCGTGGGGTGGTTGAGGTTCGCTGTCTGGGCGCGGAACTGGAAGATGTCCACCAGCCCCTCCGCCATTTTCGCCAGCTTTATGGTGTCCTCGATGGTGGTTCCGCCGTCCTCGCTGGCCGTTATCTGCACTTCGATGGGGAAGCTTTTGCCGCACAGCTCCTTTATGCGGGCGCACAGCTCCAGAAGGAAGCGGGCGCGGTTTTCCAAGGAGCCGCCGTACTCGTCGGTGCGGCGGTTCGTGCGGGGGGAGAGGAACCGGGCGAACAGCGTGGCGCGATAGGCAAAGTGCAGCGTCACCATGTCGAAGCCGTAGGCCTGATATTTTTTGGCCCGCCGGGCCTGCATCTCGATGATCTCCCGTATCTGCTCCCGGGAAAGCTGCTTCGACGGCGCGCCGCCGCGCATCAAAACGTTCATGCCGTAGTTGTCATAGACGTGCTCGCCGAATTTCGCGAAAAAGAGGTTCGAGGTGTCCACCGCCGGATCGGCGTTTACGTCGTATTCCGGGTCGGGCGCGAAAAAGGGCATGAGCGCCAGAGAGATGCGGGAATTGTAATAGTGTACCTGATCGGCAAGCTGGCAGAGATAGTTTTCCACGCTGGGGTCGGAATCCAGAGCGAACATGGGAAAACGCCTGCCGTCCTCGTTTTTCGATTCGCGCTGGTTCATATTCGTCCAGTCGGCGAAGGTGACGATGGCGGCGCCGTTTTTGGCCATGGTGACGACGTGGTTTATGACGGGCTCCGCCGGGTAGGGCTCCGGCCCCTGCAGGAAGTGGGGCAGGGAGTTGGCCGAGACGAGCCGGTTTTTCAGGGTCATGTTCCCCAAACGGACGGGGGAGAGGATATGAGAGTATTTGACGCTCACGGAGGACGAGGCTCCTTTCGCGCCGCGCCGGACGGCCTTTTACGCGCCGGGCGGCCTGTTATTTGTCTGTCGTTAACGATATATCATAATTATAGCGGAAATGCGGCGTTTGTCAATAAAAATTCCCTTTCCGCGCCGGGGGCGGGTTCTTGCCATCAAGGGGGATATGTGTTAAAATAAACTGATATATTATATCAGAATGATCAAACCGTGCCGAAAGAGGTGGAACATGCTGAACAACGCTCTTGAGCTGGAACAGGCCCTGACGCGGGAAGTGTCGAAGGTCATCGTGGGAAAAGCCGCCCAGATCCGGCTCATCACCGCCGCCATTCTGGCGGACGGACATATTTTGCTGGAGGATCTCCCCGGCGTGGGGAAAACGACGCTTGTGCGGTGTCTGTCCATCGCGCTGGGCTGCCAGTCCCGGCGGATACAGTTCACGCCGGATCTCCTGCCCTCCGACGTGACGGGTATGAACATCTTCGACCGCCAGACGGGACAGTTCCGCCGCTTGCAGGGGCCGGTCGTGACGAACCTCCTGCTGGCCGACGAGCTCAACCGCGCCATCCCCCGCACCCAGTCGGCGCTTCTGGAGGCCATGGAGGAGCGGCAGGTCACGCTTGACGGCGAAACGGAAAAGCTCCCCGCCCCCTTCGTGGTGCTGGCGACGCAGAACCCGGTGGAGTCGGAATCCACGTTCCGCCTGCCCGCGGCGCAGATGGATCGCTTCCTCATGTGCCTTTCCATAGGCTATCCCACGCCCGCGGAGGAGGCCGATATGCTCCGTCTGGTGGGCGGCGAGATACCTTTCGGCTCCATCCTGCCGGTGACGGGGCCGGAGGAGATATGCCGCCTGCAGCGGGATGTCCAGTCCGTCCGCGTGTCCGGGGAGATGACGGCGTACATCGTCGCCCTGACGGATCGCACCCGCCATAGCCCCGACCTCCGTCTGGGCGCGAGCCCCCGCGCTTCCCGCGCGCTGTACCGCGCGTCCAAGGCGCTGGCCGCCATATCCGGCCGGGATTTCGTGACGCCGGACGACGTGCATGCGCTGGCCGTGCCGGTTCTGTGCCACCGGCTCGTCCTAAGCGCGGACGCGGCCATGGCGGGCCGTACCGCCGAGGAGATCCTGACGGGAATACTGAACGAGATTCCCGTTCCCCCGGCCGGGGAAGCGCTTTTTGAAAAGGAAAATGGATAAAAAACGGCGCATCGGCTTTCAGTCGGCGCTTCTGGTGTCATCGGGCGTCATCGCGGCGGCTTTCCTCGGCGCGGTGCTTGCCTGGCGGCTGGGAGCGTCCGGCGCGGGCGTCCTTCTGATGGCTGTGGCCGTGACGGGGCTTGCGAGCCGCCTGTGGGGGCTTTACGCTCTGAAGGATATGGAGGTCTCCGTCCGCCCGGAGCGGGAGACGCTGTCCGTCGGCCAGAGCGTGACGGTGCATTATACGCTGAAAAACAACAAGGCCCTGCCTCTCGTGTGGGTGGAGCTTTGTCAGGACGTGCCCGTGCGGGAATGCCTTGTGCCGGACGAAAGCTTTGTGCGGAAGGAATTTTCCCCCGAGGAGGCGGAGCACACCGGCCGGGCCCGGGCATATATGAGCCGGTTCTCCTTCGTCATGGGGTACAGTACTCTCGAGTGGGACTGCCGGTGGACAGGGGCGCGGCGCGGTGTGTACCGGCCGCAGAATGTGGTCCTTCGGAGCGGCGACGGCTTCGGCCTTACCCAGTCCAGCGGGGAGGTGTCCGGTCTGGAGGGGCGGGTCATCACCGTCTGGCCGAAGCTCGTCCCGGTGGAGACGTGGCCTTTCCTGCGCCATGTGTGGAGCGGGCACACCGGCAAGGCCGGCTGGTCGGAGGACCCCACCGTCATGCGCGGCGAGCGGGCCTATCAGCCCGGCGACCCGTGGAAGCGCATCGACTGGCGCGTTGCCGCCCGCACCGACGAGCTGATGGTGCGCCAGTTCGACACGGTCACGCCCCTGAGCGTCCTGTTTATTCTGGACGCGGCCTCTCTCTCCGACAGGGAGGAGGGCATCAGTATACTGGCCTCCTGCATCCACGCCCTGTCCCGCAGCGGCGTGGCATGCGGTCTGGCTCTGCCCGCCACGGCTGTGGCGGCTCCGCTCCTTATCCGTCCGGGGGAGGACGGCGCCGCGGCCTCGCGGTGCCTTTTCGCGCTGGCGGAGCTCGAGGCCGAAAGCGCCTCGGAGCGCTTCGACGAGATCTCCGTCATGTCCGCCGCCGCGGATACGGGGCAGGTCTGGATCGTGGCGGAGAGCGCCGCGGAGCTGGGCTGCCCGGCGCTGGCCGGACGGCTGTCCGAGGCGGGCGTGCGCCTTCTGTGCGCCCGGCGCAGGGAGGGCGTGCGCATGACGAAGACGTACACCTTTGACGAGCTGCGGCGAAAGGAGGCGCATCCATGACCGACCGTGTCGGCTTTTTCACCGGCTGCGCCGACGTTTTGACGGAGATGTGCGTATACTACGTCGTCGCGGGCGTTTTTATCATGTCGAATCGGGGCTGGGGGCTCCACCTCGTCTGGCTGCTGCTGTGCGCGCTGGCGTGCGCCCTGATATTCGCGGCGCTTCTCAAAAAGCCGCGCTCCACACCGTTTCTGACCGTCGTTACGGGCGTCCTGTTTCTGGCGGTCATGGCCGTTTTCCTGCTGGCGTCGGAAACGCCGGCAAGGTTCGGCTATGTGTTTGTCCTCGCCGTCGGCGGGGGCATGGCGGTGGGTCTGCCGCTTTATTATGGACTCAACCGCCCGATCATACGGAACCACCTGACGCATCTGGACGTGCTCATCATGGCGATGCTGGTAATTATGCTGTGCCGTCAGGCGCTGGATATAGACGGCGGGACCGTCGCGCTGATGGCCGCCGTGCTGTTCATGGACGCGGCGGGAGCCGTGGGGCTGCGTATGTCCGACGGCGGCGAGGGCTCCGGCGCTTTCCGCGCCACGATGATTGCCCTGTGCGCCGCCGTGGCGGTGGCGCTCGTCATCGGGCTTTTGACGCTTCTGTTTTCCCGCAGCGGCGCGGTGACGGACAGCGTCCTGCACGGCGTGGGGGGCTTTTTTGCCGCTGTCGGCGGGCAGATCGAGCGGTTTTTCCGCTGGCTTTCAGGCCGTATGGCCGTGGACGAAAGCTTCGAGGCCGTGCCCGTGGGGGACGATATCCCCTCCGTCGCCGCGTCGGAGGGACAGGCGGGAGCCGCCGAGCTCTCCGTCAACACCACGGCGGTGGGGGTCGTCGTGTCCGTCCTTGTCGCAGCAGCGGCGGTCTTTGTCGCCGTTATCCTTCGGAAAAAGCGGTTTTCCCGGGAAATGAGCCGGGACGCTTCCGCGTCGGGCGTGGCGGTCAGCCGCTCCGGCGGGACGCTGGCGGCGCTGTGGCAGGCGATTTTGGCAAGGCTCCGCTTCCGATGGACGGCGTTCGTGCTGCGGGACACGCCCGCCGGGCTTCTGGTGCTTCTGGAGCGGCTCGGGAAGCGGGCCCATACGCCCCGGCAGACCGGGGAGTCCATGCGGCATTATATCCGGCGGATGGATGAAAGCGGCGGCCTCGACGAGCTTTCAGACGCGCTGGATCGGGAATATTACGGCGGTATGCGGGAGGTTTTGCCCGCGAAACGCTGCCGCGAACTGAGAAAATATATGAGAAAGGCGGTGCAGCATGGTTAAAACGGCGGTACTCGTCTCCGGCGGGGGGACGAACCTGCAGGCGATCATGGACGCCCATCTGTTCGGCGAGATACCGAACTGTGAGCTGACGGCGGTCATTTCCTCCGACCCGGAGGCATACGCCCTCGTCCGCGCCAAGAGCGCCAATATTCCCGCCTATGTGGTGGATCGGTCGCTGTTTCCGAACTTCCCGTCCTATACCACAGCGCTTTTGCAGAAGCTGGAGGATCTCGATATCGAGCTTGTGGTGCTGGCGGGCTATGCCCATCCTGTAGGGGGGATCGTCCTGCGCGCCTATGAAAATCGTATCATAAACACCTTTCCGACGCTTCTTCCCACCTTTTCCGACTGCGACCTTACGACCCTCGAGCCCTATGAAAGGACGCTGCAGGCGGGGATGAAGCTGTCCGGCGCGACGGCGTATTTCGTCACCGCCCGGACGGGAGGCCCCATCATCCTCCAGCAGGCCGTGGAGGTCTGGGAGGGTGACACGCCGAAGACCCTCCAGCGCCGCATCATGGAGCAGGCGGAATGGAAAATACTGCCCCGGGCGCTGGCGCTGTACTGTCAGGGGAGCCTCCGGGTGGAGGACGGCATCGTCCATATCCTCGACGGGAACAAATGATTGTCCGCAGCGGAACGCCGTTTTCGGATTCTCCTCTTTGACAGCCTCATGTAAATATATTATAATAAGGCGCGAATAAGGCGAAAAAAAGTAATATGCAGATAAAATCGCAAAGGAGACGAAAGAATGAGCAAGGCAATGGTAAAATGCCCGAGCTGCGGCAAGCAGGTACCGGCGGCCATGCGGTACTGCGGCTGGTGCGGCGTTGACATGAAAATCGGAAAATCCGAGCGCGTGGAGCCGCTGACAAGGCCGGATCGCCCGGAGGAAAAGCCGCAGCAGACCGTCCGGCAGCCCGCGCAGCAGTCGGTGCAGCAGCCCGCACAGCAGCCCGCGCAGCAGTCCTCCCGCCCGCAGCGGCCCGTCCAGCAGCCGAAGTCCGCGCAGGGGACGAAGTCCGGCCCGGCAAGGAGGCCCGCCGAACCGCCGCAGAAGCCTGTGAACCCGTCCCGTCGGCCCGCTGCGGCCAGCAGCGCCGTTCCGCCGCACAGGAAAAACACGGGAAAGATCATTGCTCTGCTCGCCGCTGCCGCGGTGATAATCATCATCGCCGTAGTGCTTATCGTGAAACCGGGCTCGGCGGGGGACAGCGAGGAAGCGGCGCCCGAGGAAAACGGCGTCCATCTGGTGAACGTGGACGGCACGGAGGTCGAATCCGGCGAGACGGAAGACGCCGGGACAGGCGACGCTGAGACGGGTGATGAAGAGCAGCCTGAGGAGGAAGTGGAGCCTACCGATTCTCCCGAGCCCGCCGAAACGGAGGACGGAGTCGAGGAAGTCAGCGATACCGTGTATGTCACCGGCTCCGGCGTGAACCTGCGTACCGGCCCGGGAACCACCTATGACGTCGTCGCCTCCCTTGCCCGCGGCACGGCGCTTGAGCGCACCGGCATCACAAACGGCTGGAGCCGCGTCATGTATGAAGGCGCCGTCTGCTATGTCTCCAGCGCGCTTATTTCTGACGAGGAGCCGGAAAGCGCCGGCGAGGACGAGCCCGCCGGTGAGAACGAAACCGCCGCCGAAGGCGAAGCCGCCGGCGAGGAAGAGACCGGCGGAACGATAGTCGTGGCGGTGGCCGAGGCGAATATCCGTTCCGGCGCGGGCACGGGCTACGACATCGTCGGCACGGTGGAAAAAGGAACGGAGCTTGAGCGCACCGGCGTCACCGGAAACTGGAGCATCGTCATCTATAACGGCGAGGAGCGCTATATCAGCACGAGCCTCATCGCCGAAAAGGGCGAAAGCGGCACGGTGACGGTCGTCTCCGAAGCGAACGTCCGTTCCGGCCCGGGGACGAGCTACGATATCCTCGGCGTCGTGAAGGTGGGGACCGTTCTGACCGCGACCGACCATACCGCGAGCAACTGGTACGAGGTGGAGTATGACGGCCAGACCGGGTACATTGCCGGCAACATGGTTCAGGAAAACTGATATGACCGCATGATAAAGCAGCCGCCGTGATTTTCACGGCGGCTGTCCCTTTTTCCCGGTCTATTCCGCCGTGAGTATCGACGCCAGCGCGGCGATCAGCTCTTCCGCCTTCGTCTTGTCCGCCAGAAGCTTCCGCTCGCCGTCGATGACGCACAGACAGCGGGCGCTGTCATAGCTCCATATCTCCAGCGCAGCCGGAGAGCCTGTGTCGTCGTTCCAGACGAGCGTGACGGAAAGAAGCAGCTCCCGGCCCTCCGCGCCGGGGGCCAGCCGTTCCGCCGTCAGCCCGGCGAGAGCGTCGAGCCAGCCGTCCATCGCGTCCGCGTC
>CAZEXC010000013.1:12540-26994 GCA_964516625.1 uncultured Oscillospiraceae bacterium
GTTTCCCGCAGGCGGTCGATATCGTATTCGTACCCGTCCAGGATCGCGGCGATGTTCGCCACGCTCTGCTTGTCGATGGGAAGCACCTCCAGCGGGAGCAGGGCCTCCCAGTCCGGGTACATGAGCCCGTCCAGAACCGTCCCGGGGACGATATAGACTATGTCGGAGCCGGAAAAGCGCACATACACGCCGCTGTCCGCGTAGCCGCCAAATTCCAGCGTGAAGCGCTCCTCCCCGCCGCCGTCGGCGATATAGGAAACCGTCGCCCTTCCCTGAGGCTCCGTCAGCCCGTAGTCGCCCGGCTCCTGAAGGTTCCACGTCGCGCACAGGGAAAGCTCCAGCTCCGTGACCGGCTCGTACAGATGCCGCGCCGCGCTTTCCTGTATCTCCTCCCGCTGGCCGCCCTCGGTAAGGAGCCACACCCCGCCGCCGCTCCGCGACAGCTCATAGCTTTCCACGTCCGTCCGAACGGACAGCCCCGTCACCGTCGCAATATCCTCCGGCACGCTCTCCAGCGCCAGCACGTCCTCGATGCCTATCTGAAAGGCGGGGGCGAGCGTCCCGGTCTCCAGATAGACCGCGTCCCCGCCGCTGAGACGCAGGTAATACTGCCCCGTGATGCTCCTGTTTCCAATCTCATAGCCCGCCACCGCCTCCCGGGTGGCGGCGATAACGGTAACGGCCGGTTCTGCCAGACCGTAATCGGCAAGCTCCGAGGCCGCCGTTATCTCCATGTCCGCCGTGACGGACGCCGCGGCGGCGGCGAGCGCCTCCGCCTTTTCGCCGTCGATGGGGCACGTCCCGTCGTCGGCGTTTGTCCAGACGCCCGTCTGTCCGTCCCGCGCAAGGTTCACCGTCTGCCCGTCATAGCTCCACGAAAGAGCCGTGATCTCCTCCTGCGCGCCGACGGACAGGTCGATGAGCGCCGCGCCGGAGCCGGCCGCCGCCGCTTCCTCCGCGTCGAACGCGCCGGACATATATTCCGCCAGAAGCCACGCCCCTGTCAGCAGCGCCAGAGACAGCATGAGCATAAACAGCTTCGCTTTCGACTTCATGGGCTTTTCCTCCTTCGCGCGGGACGCGTCGTGACAAATATACCACCCGCGCCGGGCCGAAAAACGCCGAAACAGGGGGCTTTTCACGGACATCTGCAAAATCGCCGGAAGTTATGCTATAATGGCGCATAGTATGAAAATGTCACGCTGGAGGATACATATATGAGAATGCGGAACAAGAAAAACCTTATCCCCCGTATGGAGCGGTGCGCCGCGGTGCAGGTATTCGACCCGGCTCTCCTGCGCGGCCGGTGGGCGGAGCTCCTGCCGGGCTGCGCGGACGTCCGGGCGGAGCTGGGCTGCGGCAAGGGCCGGTTCACCGCCGCCTTGGCCAAGGAAAATCCCGAGGCGCTCCTTGTGGCGCTGGAAAAGGTTCCCAACGCCATGGTGACGGCCATGGAGCGGGTCTGCGCCGGGGAGATACCGAACGTGCGCTTTATCGACACGGACGCGGCAAACCTCCGCGATATCTTCGCGCCGGGAGAGGTGTCCGTTATCTATATCAATTTCCCCGACCCCTGGCCCCGGAAAAAGGAGGCCAAGCGCCGCCTGACCGCCCCGTCCTTCCTCGCGCTGTACTGGGACATCCTCCCCGTGGGCGGGCATATCGAATATAAGACCGACCAGCAGTGGCTTTTCGACTATTCCCTCGAACAGTTCGCGGCCATGGGCTATTCGCTCGGCGAGGTCACCCGCGACCTTCACGAAAACGGCGTGCGGGGCATCATGACCGATTACGAGGAGCGCTTTTACGGACAGGGCGTCCCCATCTGCCGCTGCGTCGCGGCAAAGACCTCCGACCGCCCCGCCGTCATGCCCGCGGAACCAAAGACGGAAGGAAGGCCGGACGCGGATGCCGAAAACTGACACGGGGGACGGCAGCCGCGTCTATCTCGCCGCCGCGGATGTGCTGCGCGTCGTCTCCATCGGTCTGGTGGGCTGGTATCATATCTGGCAGCAAAGCTGGCTGGATCCGGGCTTTTATATTGGAAAATATTATGTAAACCTACAGCAGCTTGTCCGAAACGGCTATATGATGGTGGACGTCCTTCTCGTATTGTCCGGCTTTTTACTGGCGCTTCCCTATGCCCGGGCGAAGCTCGGCCTGTGCAAAAGGCCGGCCGCGAAGCGGTTTTATTTTGACCGCTTCTGGCGCATCGTCCCCTCTTACCTGCTGGCCGTGCTGCTGTGCCTGTTTTTCCGGGCCGTCCCGCAGGGGCAGTATGCCTCCGCCGGGGCGCTGGTAAAAGACCTTCTGGCCCACCTCACCTTTACGCACAATTTCTTTTCGGACACCTATTTTTCCACGCCTCTGCCGGGCGTGCTGTGGACGATGGCCGTAGAGGTGCAGTTTTACGCGGTATTCCCCCTTATCGCGGTGTTTTATGAGGATCGCCCCGCCCTGACGTGCCTTGCTCTGACGCTTTTGGCGCTGTGCGCGCGGACATGGGTCTCCTCCCTTTCCGACACGCTCATGTGGGTAAACCAGCTTCCCTGTATGCTGGATCTGTTCGCCTGCGGCATGGCGGCGGCGTGGATATACGCCCGCCTGTCCGAAAAGGAGCTCCGCCCCGCGCTGCGGTGGAGCCTGGCGGCGCTGGCGCTTCTGGCGCTGTGCGCCATTTTCCAGATACTTTATACGCAGAGCGTCGGCACGCAGGAGCAGGTGCGGCACGGCCAGCTTCTCCGGCGGCTTCCTCTCGGCGTCGCGGCGGGGGCGTTTCTCCTGTGCGGGGCGCTGGCTCCGGCGGGGCTTGACCGCGCGCTGGGGAACCCGGTCACGCGGTTTTTCGCCGCCATCAGCTATAACTTTTACATATGGCACCAGTTTCTGGCTCTGCGCCTGAAGGACTGGCACATCCCGGACTATTCCTCCGAGCTGCCGAATCAGGCCGGCGAGCAGCCCTGGCAGCTCCGATATACGCTCCTGTGCTTTCTGGCGGCCGGACTGGCCGGAGCGGCCGCGACCTATCTCTGGGAAAAGCCAGTCCTCCGCCGCGCCCGCGCCGCGGCGGAAAGGAAACGGACAGAGGAAGAGCGTCCGGCATGAGGCGCGGCTCCCGCGTCTGTACGCGGCAGATGCCGCCCGCCCCGCCGCCTTGACTTTTTCTCCCGCGTGTTTATAATAAATCCATCTGTTTCATTTTTTGGGAAAAGAGGGTTCTGATAACTCCATGGATACTGCCAGCCCGCTTACGATAGGGATACCGCGGGCCCTGTTATATTATCGGTATGAAACGCTTTGGCGCACGTTTTTCGGCGAGCTGGGCGTCCGGGTCCTTGTAAGCGAGCCTACGGACAGAAAGCTTCTGGAGGACGGCTCCGCGATCGCGGTGGACGAGACGTGCCTTTCCGCCAAGATATTTTTCGGCCATGTGAAAAGCCTTCTGGGGCGCTGCGACTATATCTTTATCCCCCGCGTCAGCAGCACCGGCCCGCGTCTTACCATGTGTCCCCGGTTTCAGGGGCTGTATGACGAGGCGCGGAACGTGTTCCGCTCATCGGGGCAGAAATTTTTGTCCTACAATCTGGACGTGCAGCAGGAGACAGGCCGGAAAATGAGCCTGCAGGAGCTGCGGCGGATGCTCGGTCTTGCCAACACGCCCTACGTCCCCGAGGCAAGGGACGAGCAAACCGCGTTTTTGGAGATGGGCCAGTCTCTGGGCTTTCCCGCCAGAGCCGTCAAAAGGGCGTATGTCCAGGCGAAGAAGGCGGATCTGAAAAAGCGGCAGGCGGACGCGGCGAAAAACGAGCTGCTTTACAGGGCGGAGGGCATCAAAATACTCCTCGCCGGACACAGCTATCTCATTGAGGACGCATACATAGGCAGAGCCATCGCCGATTTCCTCAAGGCCGCCGACGTCACGCTGATACGCGCCGACCTTGTGAACCGCGAGGAGGCCATCCGCCGGAGCACGGAGCTGTCCCCCACCTGCAAGTGGGAGGTAAGCCGCGAGATATTGGGCAGCATCGCCATGCACCGGGACAAGGTGGACGGCATCATCCTTCTGAGCGCCTTTCCCTGCGGGCCGGACTCCATGGTAAACGAGCTTCTCGCCCGCAAGCTGAAGGGCGTTCCCATGCTGAATCTGGTGCTGGACGGCCAGACCGGCTCCGCCGGTGTGGAGACCCGGCTGGAGAGCTTTGTGGACATCATCCGTTTTAAGGAGGGAACGCTGTAATGCAGGTCGATAAAAACATCACGGTCCCCCGATACGCGGAATATAACTGCGCCTTGCGGTATCTGATAGAGCAGGGTCTCGAGGCCCGGTATATCCTCCCCCCGACGCTCACAAAGCGGACGGAAGAGCTCGGCGCCAAGCACAGCCCGGATTTCGTCTGCACGCCCTTCAAGACCACCCTCGGCAGTATGATAGAGGCGCTGGAGGCCGGGGCGGACACCATCGTCATGACATACGGCACTTGCCGTCTCGGCTATTACGGCGAGCTTCAGGAGCAGATCCTGCGGGATCTTGGCTACGAATTTGATTTTATAAACCTCGAGCAATACGCCACCGGCAGGAAGCGCGACTACCTGAAGGCCATCCGCCGCCTCAACCCCAGAGTGAACGCCGCGAAGCTCTCCCTTGCGGCGATCGAGGCGGTAAAAATGGTGGAATATCTGGACGAAATCACCGGCCAATACTTTGAAAACTGCGGCTTTGACGCCAGCGGCGGGGACTATAAAAGGGCGTACGACCGGTTTTTGACGGATATGTACACCGCCGCCTCCAAGGCCGACATCACCGACGGCTACCGCCGGGTAAAGCAGGCGTTCCAGCAGATACCGCTCAACAAGCCGGAGCGCCCCCTCCGGGTCGGCGTCGTGGGCGAGTTCTATACCGCCATGGATCCGTTTTCCAATCTGGAGGTCGAGCGGAAGCTGGCGGGCATGGGCGTGGAGGTGCATCGGTGGATGACCGTGTCGAACCGCACGCTCCATTACCCCGGGGAGAAAAACCTCAACGTGCAGATACGGGATCTGTGCGCCTATGAGATGGGGCCGACGTCCACGGCCAACATATGGGCCGCCAGGCAGTATGCGGAGCAGGGCTTTGACGGGCTCATACACATAAAATCCGCCAACTGCACGCCGGAGATAGATATCATGCCCGTGCTGCAGAACATCGGCGCGGACTATAAGATACCCGTGCTGTATCTTACCTTTGATTCCCAGTCCAGCGACGTGGGGCTCATGACCCGGCTGGAGGCGTTTTACGATATGATCGAAATGAGAAAGAAGGTCGTGTGATGGAACAGGCATATCTGGGCATAGACGTAGGCTCTATTTCCACCAAGGGCGTCATTATCGACGATAACAATCAGATCCTCAGCAGCGCCTATATCTGGACGCAGGGCGACCCCATCGGGGCGGTGAAGCGGCTTTTGCACCTGCTGGAGGAGCCTTTTGACAAGGCGCGCTATAAGATCGTCGCCACCGGCACCACCGGCAGCGCCCGGAAGCTCGTCGGCGCCATCGTCGGCGCGACCATGGTGAAAAACGAGATAACCGCCCACGCCGTCGGCACCACCACCTTCCATCCCGACGTGCGGACCATTCTGGAGATAGGCGGGCAGGACTCGAAGATCATCCTCGTGGAAAACGGCGTGGCGGTGGACTACGCCATGAATACCCTGTGCGCCGCCGGGACGGGAGCGTTCCTGTCCAGTCAGGCGAAGCGTCTCGGCATCGAGGTGGAGGAGATCGGCCAGTACGCTCTGCGCTCGACACACCCGACGCAGATCGCCGCCCGCTGCACCGTGTTCGCGGAGTCCGACCTCGTCCATAAAATACAGATGGGCCACCCGAGAGAGGATATCATCGCCGGCGTTTGCAACGCCGTCGTCGCAAACTATCTCAATAACGTCGGAAAGGGCAAGAAGATCATCTCCCCCGTCGTGTTTCAGGGCGGCGTGAGCAAAAACGAGGGCGTCGTGGCCGCCTTTGAGCGGACGCTGGACTGCAAGGTCATCGTGGACGAAAACGGCCACCTCATGGGCGCGATCGGCGCGGCTATCCTGGCCCGGAGGAGCAGCAGGCGGCAGGAGTTCGACTTCGCCATCGAGGATATCGAATTTCACACCCGCGAGGCAAGCTGCGGCGGCTGCTCGAACAATTGCGAGATCATCTGCGTGTACCGCGACGGCCAGCTCATCGACTCCTGGGGCAACCGCTGCGAGCGCGGCGCGAGATCCCGCTGAACCGGCGTCGGGAACGGCCCGATATTCTTCGCTTTTCCGCCCGGGGCAAGCGCGGAAAGGGATTGACAAAACAGGGAATATATGTATAATAATAAGGCTTGGCCGCCGAGCCGGGCGAATTTCCTTGCTCCTGGGACACATCAGGGGCCAAATGACCATAAGGAGGTGCACAAATGGCAAAAACAAGCGAAAAATATGAGGTGATGTACATCATCGACCCCAACCTCGACGAGGAAGCCCGCACGGCTATCGTCGAGAAGTTCAAGGCGCTTGTGGAGCAAAATGGCACGATCGACGAGATGGAGATCCGCGAGAAGCAGAAGCTTGCTTACGAGATTAACGACATCGGCGAGGGCTATTATGTTCTCATCCAATTCACCAGCGCGCCGGGATTCCCCGCGGAGCTTGACCGCGTTCTCGGCATCACAGACGGCATCCTGCGCAGTCTCATCACGCTGCGCGAGGACTGAGAGGTAAGCGGGATGCTCAATCACATTGTCATTATGGGCCGGCTGACCCGCGATCCCGAGCTCCGCTACACGCAGACGCAGACGCCCGTCACATCGTTCACCGTGGCTGTCGACCGGGACTTTGCCGACAAGGCCACCGGCGAGCGCCAGACCGATTTCATCGACTGCGTCGCCTGGCGTCAGACCGGCGAGTTTGTCGCCAAGTACTTCCAGAAAGGAAGCATGGCCGCCGTTTCCGGCCGTCTGCAAATCCGCGACTGGACGGACAGGGACGGCAATAAGCGCCGCTCCTCCGAGATCGTCGTGGACAACGTATATTTCGGCGAGAGCAAACGATCCCGCGACAGCAGCACCGCTGCCGCGCGTCCCGCCTCCGGCGGGTACAACGCCGCTCCACCGGCTCCCGGCGGCGCAAGCGCCTTTTCCGAGCTGGATGACGGCGACGGCGAGCTGCCGTTTTGATAAAGGAGGATAGATTCATGGCTTACGATAGAGACACGAACCACGCAAAGCCCCGCAAGCGCCGCAAGGTGTGCCAGTTCTGCGTGGACAAGATGACCCACATCGACTATAAGGACACCGCGCGTCTGCGCAAATTCCTTTCCGAGCGCGGCAAGATACTGCCCCGCCGTACCACCGGCACCTGCGCCCAGCACCAGCGCCAACTGACCGAGGCCATCAAGCGCGCCCGTCAAATCGCGCTGCTGCCCTATGTGGCGGACTGATTTCCCGTGCAAAAAAGCTTCGGCATCTCAGGATGTCGGAGCTTTTTGTATTTTTCCCGGCGTCGGGAACTTTTTCACGCTCTGCACGTCATAGAATACAGAACACGAAAAGGAGCGATAGCCTATGAAACGTACGATCTCTCTGATTCTGGCGGCGGCGCTGGCGTTGTCCCTGTCCGTATCCGCTCTGGCCGACGCGCCCGCGGAAACGGCGGAGGATATGGAGCAGGCGCTGTCCGGCATCACC
Source organism: uncultured Oscillospiraceae bacterium (assembly GCA_964516625.1). GTDB lineage: Bacteria > Bacillota > Clostridia > Oscillospirales > Oscillospiraceae > CAJOIG01. The sequence goes on from CAZEXC010000013.1 coordinate 20,240, forward strand.
CTGCGGGTGAAGGACATTTTGCAGGTGGACGACGATTACACCGATTTTGACGGCGACTACTATGACGGCCTCCGGCCCGGATGGAGTCTGGAATGGTCGGACAGCACGCGCCGGCTGTCCGTCACATGCACGGAGGACGGCCTCATCACCGACGCGTACCGCTGGACTGTCACGGACAGCGGCGACCTGTTCTACGGCTTTGACGCGGCCTTCCCCGCTCTGGCTCGGGCGGATGCCCAAAACGCGGCGGAGACGTGGCTTGAGCGCCTCATGGGAGAGGGGGAAAGCGCCCGCATAGAGGACTGCGGCGTCTCCCTTGACGCGGACGCGTCCTACAGCTTCACGGGCCGCATTCTGGAAAACGGGCTGGAGAGCCCCGTGACCTTCACCGTCCGCGTGGACGGGCAGGGCCTTGCCGGTTACACCCGAAGCGACGGATACAGCGGCTATGTGGGCGGCGTTCCCGGCGCGGAGGCCTCCATAGCCGCGGAGGACGCCGGGAAAGCGCTGGCGGCGTCGGTGGAGATGGAGCTTTACTATGTCGCCGACGGGGACGAGGCCCGGCTGCGATACGTCCCCGTGGGCGCGTATACCATCGTGGACGCGCTGAGCGGCGAGGCGACGGATATGGACGCGCTTTACGCCTCCTTCGGCGCGCCCGGCGGATACGGCGTGTATGCCGACGAAAGTGCGGCGGCTCCGATGGAGGCGAGAGGGTCGGACGGCGGCGTTCAGCTCACCGAGGCGGAGCTGTCCTCTATCGAAAATTACGGGGACGTCCTTTCCGCGGACGACCTCGACGCGGCGCTGCGCGCCGTGACCCGGCTGGGGCTGGACGATTTTACGCTGTCCCGCTGCTCCTATTCCATGGACAGCGAGGGGAACATCGCCGCGTCCCTGCGCTACACGGCGGAGATGACGGAGGATCGTCTCTTCGGCTTTTCAAGGGACGACTACGAGGACTATATCTCCTGGGGCGACACGCCGATGGTATACAAATACGTCACCGTCGACGCCAAGACGGCGGAGATGACGGAGGTGTCCACTGTCTACCCGCTCTGGCGGGAGACGCCGCCGGCCGGGGACACGGCGGAAACGGCCGCCGGGGAATTTTTGCAGCAGTGCGCCCCGGCCATGTATGAAGCGTCGGCGCTGTGCACCCTTTCCGGCTATGGGGAGGGAGACGAGCTGACCTACGCCCGGGTACAGAACGGGTATTTCTTCCCGGAAAATTACCTCTGTGTGACGGTGAACGAGGAAACCGGCACGGTGGACGATTTCCGTTATGTGTGGGACGAGGATGTCGTCTTTGCCGACGCCGAGGGCATCGTCTCTCTCGCCGAGGCGGAGCGGGCATACACCGACGCCTTGACGGTGACGCTGGGCTATGCGGCGTGGCCGGAGGACATCGACTACGGCGACCCCGCCGCCGCCCGCTACGCCGACTGGGGCTATACATACGTCGAGAGCCTCCGTCTGGCATATTATTACAGCGGCACGGAGGACATCGCCGGGATAGACGCGCTCACCGGCGAAGCGCTGGCGGACGCTGACAGCGTCGGCTATGTCTATGACGATTTGGACGGCGCAGATCAGGCGGACATGATACAGGCTCTGGCGGAGGCGGGCATCGGCTTTGCCGGAGGGAGCTTCCGGCCGGATGCGGAGCTTACCCAGCGGGAGGCCGTCACCCTCCTTTTGCAGGCGGCGGGCTGCGACCCGGAGGGCTGGGACGACGATTCGATCCGGAGTCAGGCCGCGTATCTCGGCTTTATCGCCGCGGCGGACTGGTCGCCGGACAGCGCCGTGACGCGCATGGGCTTTATCCGTATGCTCCTCGGCGCGTCCCGCTACGGCGCGGCGGCGGAGCTTTCCGGCATATGGGACAGCGTCTTTGCCGACGTAGAGGACGCTGACGCGGGCTATGCCGCCATTGCCGCGGCTCTGGGCCTTGTGGACGCGGCGGGCGGCTCGGCCTCCGCTCTCGCGAAGGCGTTCGGCCTCGGCGGCGGGGCGGAGCTGCGTCCCGATGAGCCGTGTACCCGCGCTGTGGCGGCGGAGCTTTTGTACCGCTTTATGGCTCGATAACACGTCAAAAAAGGCGCTGCCTCGATTCAGCATGAAACGCTGTTTTGAGGCAGCGCCGCCGCAGTCTGTCGGGGCGCCTGCGCCGCGCGGGTTGATTTTTGGCGGAAAGAGAGGTATCCTTAAAAAAACGGATTTTCAGGGAGGACGCGCGTATGAACGCACCGGAACAGATCGCTCGGGACTATGTGGAGATCGGCGCGGGAAAGGCCGAAATGCCGAAGCTGAAAATGTTCCTGCTTGCGGTTCTGGCGGGAATGTTCATTGCCTTTGCCGGGGCGGCGGCCACTATCGGCTCCGCCGTGGCGGGGAAGCTGGCCGGGGCGTGTATCTTCCCGGCGGGGCTTGCCATGGTCGTGATCGCGGGCAGCGAGCTTTTCACGGGAAACAACCTCATGGTCATTCCGGCCATGGAAAGGCGTATAACCGTGGGGCAGCTCCTTGCCGCGTGGCTTGTCGTATATGCGGGCAACTTTGCCGGCTCCATCCTTGTCGCGTGGCTGACCGTGGCGGGGGGCGTTTTCGGCTCCTATTACGAAGCGCTTGCGGCGACGGCTGTCGCCAAGGTCTCCCTCGGCTTCGGCGAGGCGGTGGCCCGGGGCGTGCTGTGCAATATCCTGGTTTGCGTGGCGGTGTGGATGGCCTTTGCCGCCAAAGAGCCGGCGGGGAAGATACTGGGGCTGTATTTCCCCATCATGGTTTTCGTCCTCAGCGGCTATGAGCACTGCGTCGCCAATATGTTCTATATCCCGGCGGGGATCTTTGCCTGCGCGCGCTATGGCGCGGCGGCGGACGGGCTCACATGGGCGGCCTGTTTTGTGAAAAACCTCCTGCCCGTGACGCTGGGCAATGTGATCGGCGGCGCGGGTCTGGGGCTCCTGCTCTGGCGGATACACTGCCGCAGCCGCCGGAAACAGAAGATAACGAAATAATCACGCGGCATCATGGGGCAATGGAACGCGCCTGAAGAAAGCCGCGCGGATCGTTCTTAAGGGAAAGGCGCTTTGCCTGCCGCCGGGCGTTTTCGGGCCGCGTCACAGACCGGCCTGCCGCCGGGCGGCCTCGGCCGTATGGGACGCCAGAACGGCGGTCGTCACCGCGCCGACGCCGCCGGGGACGGGCGTGATGGCGGAAACGACGGGCTCCGCCTCGTCGGCGCGCACATCGCCGCGCATCCTGCCGCTGCGCTCGTCAAAGTGGATGCCCACATCTATGACCGTCTGGCCGGGGGAGACGTGCTCTCTTCCGAAAAAGCCCATGCGCCCGATGGCCGCGACGAGGATATCCGCCCGCCGCGTCTCCGCGGCAAGCTCCTTTGTGCCGCTGTGGCAGACGGTGACAGTGGCGCCCTTTTCCATAAGGAGCATGGCCGCCGGGCGGCCCACCACCAGCGAGCGTCCGGCGACTGTGACCCGCGCCCCGGTCAGGGGGACGCGGTAAAAATCCAGTATCTCCGCGACGGCCTGAGCGGTGCAGGGCGCGAAGCCCTCGCCGCTGCCGGTGAACACACCGGCAAGGGAACCGTCCGTTACGCCGTCTACGTCCTTTTCCGGCAAAAGCGCCCGGCGCGCCGCTTCCCCGTCCAGAGGAGAGGGCAGCGGGCGCATGAGCAGGATGCCGTGGACCGTCCTGTCCGCGTTGAGCGCCTCCAGCGCCGCCATGAGCCCGGACTGGGAGATGTCCTCCGCCAGCGCCACGGACCGCAGGCTGACGCCCACCGCGTCGCAGCGCTTTTTCGCGCCCCGCTCATAGGACAGGTCATCCTCCCGCTGGCCCACGCGGAGGACGGCAAGAGTCGGCTCGATGCCCCGGGCCCGCAGAGCCGCCGCGGAGGCGGCGGTTTTTTCGTTTATGGCGGCGGCCACCGGCGCGCCCTTCAAAAGCTCTGCCATCAGCAGTACCTCCCGTAAATCTCCTCGTATACTTTCTGCGCCCGCGGGCCGTATTCGGCCATCAGGGCGTCGACCTTTCGGTTCACCTCGTCGGCATAGTCCCGCCGCTTCATGGGCTTTGTGTTCACCTTCACGTTTATGGCCGCGCCGCACATGGCGCCTATGCACAGCGCCGCCCCGGCCGCGGCGTCGGACACGGCGAGGGCGCTGCCCTTTTGCGCCAATTCCTCGTGCAGCTCAACGGCCTCGCAGCAGCGGCGCAGGATCTCCAGAGGCGCTTCCGCCGCCCGGCGAAGGCAGGCCTCCATAGTGTCGTCCCTGCCCGGCGCGTCCTTCGGCAGGGAATAGGCGCGGCTGAGCGGCTCGAAGGCCGCGGCGTCCTCGTCCGCCATCCCGAGAAGCTTCCGGCTGAGCGCCTCCGCCCGGCGGGTGAGCTCTTGCATATCCTCCTCCACGGCGGCGTACTTCGGCTTGCCGACGGTGAGGTTCCCCACCATCGCGCCGAGAGCCGCGCCCAGCGCCCCGGCCAAAGCGGAAGCGCCGCCGCCTCCGGGCACGGCGGCCCTGGAGGCCAGAGCCTCCGCGAACGAGGAAAGGGTCATGTCCTTAAATTCCATCATATCGTCTCCTTTGCTATCAGTCTGCGGAGCCAGCCGATGAAGTACAGCGAGCCGAAGGCGCAGACGGGTTCTTTGTATGCCCGCGCGATGGAGAGCGCTTCCGGGACGGTCCCGGCGCACAGGGCGGGGACGGTCTTTATGTTCGCCGCCAGCGCCTCCGCGGGCAGGGCGCGGGGATCCTCCGGCGCGACGCAGACGAACCGCGCCGCCGGCGTCTCCATGATTTTTACGATGTCCGCGTAGTCCTTGTCCGCCAGAACGCCCATGAGCATCGTGAACCTCGCTCCGGGAAAGTAGTCCCGAAGCCCCGCCGCCAGCGCCGCCGCGCCGTGGGCGTTGTGCGCCCCGTCCAGAATGACGGGCGGATCCTGGGCAAAGTATTCAAACCGGCAGGGCCAGCGCGCGGCTTGCAGTCCCTCGCGTATGGCGCTCTCCCCGAGACCCAGCGCGCCCGCCGTTTCGATGACGGCGCAGGCGTTTGCCGCCTGATGATCCCCCAGAAGGGACAGGCGTATATCCTTCATCCGACCGTAGGAAAACACCTGTCCGGCGAAGGAGCGGGAGCGGACGGTCAGCTTAGTTATGTCAACTTCATGGAGGACGCTCCCGCGCGCCGCGCATGTCCGGCGTATGACGTCCATGGCCTCCGCGTCCTGCGCCGAGACGGCGACGGGGCAGCCCGGCTTTATGATGCCGGCCTTTTCCCCGGCGATGGCGGAAAGGGTGCTTCCCAAAACGGCGGTGTGGTCGAAGCCGACGGGCATGATGACGGAGCAAAGCGGCGCTTTGATGACGTTTGTGGCGTCGAAGCGGCCGCCGAGGCCGGTCTCCAGCACCACGCGGTCACAGCCGTTTTCGGCGAAATACAGAAAAGCGGCGGCGGTGATTTTTTCAAAAAACGACGGCTCTTCCAGTCCCGCGCAGGCAGCGCGCACCCGCTCTGTTACGGCGGCCAGATCGGAAAGCGTTATGTAAACTCCGTTGACGGAGATGCGTTCCTGCATCCCCGTCAGATCCGGGGAAATGAAAAGCCCCGTTTTATATCCCGCCGCACGGAGAACGGCGGCGGTCATGGCGGCGCAGGAGCCCTTGCCGTTCGTGCCCGCGACGTGGACGCACGGGAGCCGCTCCTGCGGGTTTCCGAGACGCGCCATGAGCCCGCCCATGACCTTAAGGCCCGGCGCGTGGGTGCTTTTGGGAGTTTCCGTGTAAAATTTTAAAAATTCAAGATCCTGCATAATGGGAAGTATAACACATTTTGCCGCCGGTGCAAATGCCCGCCGCGCCGCGGCTGTAAAAAGGTTGCAAATCCGCGCGCTTCATGGTAGAATGAAAAAGCGGGTCATTTAGCCGGCTAACTTGTGAAAATTTGTTACTTGTGCAATCGGCTTTTATTTGGTATGATATTTGTGCGGAGAAATGTGCGGCCGGAGGGGCCGACGCTCCGGGGGCGCGTCCGCTCCGCCCCAAAGGATAAAATTCAATGAAAAGAGGTACATAGAATGCAGATCCCGAGTTATGATCTGACCGGCAAGGTCGCTATCATCACCGGTTCTACCCGCGGCATTGGCCGCGCCATCGCCGTCGCCATGGGCAAGCTCGGCGCTTCCGTGGTCGTCACGGGCCGCAGGCAGGACGCCTGCGACAAGGCCGCGTCGGAGCTCGCCGCCGAGGGCATTACCGCGCTGGGCGTCGCGTGCGAGGTGACGAAAGCCGCCGACCGTGAAGCGCTTATCGCCAAAACCGTGGAAAAGTTTGGCCGCGTGGACATCCTTGTGAACAACGCCGGTCTCGGCGGTCAGCCCAAAAAGATGATCGACATGGATGAGCAGTACTTCGATAACTATGTCGACGCCGACCTGAAGGGCCTGTACTTCATGAGCCAGCTTGCCGCCCGGCAGATGAAGGAGCAGGGGCGCGAGGGCGCGGAGAACCCCTACCGCATCATAAATCTGGCCTCCGCCGCGGGCATCAAGGCGCCCATCGGCGACACGGTCTACGGTTCCTGCAAGGCCGCCGTGGCGCATCTGACGAAGATCATGGCAAACGAGCTTGCCCGGTTCGGCATCCTCTGCAACTCCGTGGCTCCCGGCTATGTGCTCACCGACATGACCAAGGACGTCATGGCCGACGAGAAGAACGTGGCCGCCGTCACCCG
>CAZEXC010000014.1:0-26803 GCA_964516625.1 uncultured Oscillospiraceae bacterium
TGGTCGGCCACACAGGTCCAGCTTGGCCGTACCATCGCGGAGTTCGTCTGCATCGTGCTGACGTTCATTTACGGCACGCTGTTCATGAAATACGGCGTTCGCAAGACCCTCATCCCCTGTATCACCCTGTGCGCCCTTGGCTGCATCGGCATCGTAACGGCCAACGGCCTTACGGTAACAGGCGGTGTGGGCAACTTCGGACTGTACTCCGTGTCCATTTTCGTCATCCGCTGCTGCTGCATGTGCTTCCAGATGGCCGGCTTCCAGCTTGCCGCCAACTGGTTCGTAAAGTACCGCGGCCGCGTTCTGGGCATCATCACCCTCGGCTCCCCCCTGTTCTCTGTCGTCGGCACCGGCGGCATGACCAACCTCATCGCCAACCACTGGAACGGCGACTATCGCTTCTTCTATGTGGGCATTTCCGTCGTTCTGGTCGTTCTGGCCATCTGTGTGCGCTTCTTCCTGCGTGACACGCCGGAAGAGGTCGGCCTGTACCCCGACGGCGCGGATCATGCGCCCCTGTCCGAGGATCACAGCGACGATATCCACATGACCGTGAAGCAGGTCCTGAGCGAGAAGCGGGCCTGGCTCCTCATCGTCTCCTACGGCGCTTTCCAGTTCATCATCAACTGCTGCATGAGCTCCATGGCTGTCCGCTTCCAGAGCCTTGACCCCGATTTCCTGTCCGGCGCGAGCCCCGCGCCCACCGTATGGCTCGCGGCCACCACATGGCTGTCCGTCGGCGCCATCCTCGGCATCTTTATGAGTTATGTCTTCGGCTGGATTGACGATAAATTCGGCACCATCACGGCGTCTATCGTCCTCGGCATCACCGAGTTCATCCCCGTGCTGATGCTGATGTTCATGCCCGTCGGCGGCAACGTCGCCATGGAGATCGCCTGGGGCTTCGGCGTCGCCTGCATGACCGGCGGCGTGCCTACCATGCACCCGGCCTCTATCACCTACGCCTATGGCCGTCGTGAGTATCAGTCCGCCAACCGTATCATCATGGCCATCCAGCTCATCCCCTCCTGCCTTGCTTCTTACATGATGGCCGCCATGATCCAGAACGGTCACGGCGTCGCCGCCTACGGCATCTGCGCCGTTGTCATCGTCATCGGCCTCATCGCTACCGTCATGCTGAAGAGCGTTCCCGACGCTATGGCCGCCGACCGCGACTACGCCAAGAAGGAAGCCGCCTCTCAGGCCGAGGCCTGATTTAGCCGCCGATCGAAAAGGAGAGATATACATGGGTCTTTTTGGAAAGAAAAAAATAGAGGAAGCGGCTCCCGCGCCCGCAGCGGCTCCCGCGGAGGAGCCCAAGACGGAGGAAGCGCCCGCCGCGCCCGCTGAGGAGGCCGTCCCCGTCGCGGAGGAGGCCGCCCCCGCCGAGGCCGCTCCCGTGGAGGAGCCCAAGGCGGAGGAAGCGCCCGCCCCGTCCGGCTGCAGCTCCTGCGAGGGCGCCGCGGCCGCCGCGGAAGCGGGAGAGCTGACCGAGAAGGAAAAGGGAAGGGTCTATCAGGTTCGCATGAATTTCCATGCCGGCTATAACGTGTATAAGCCCTGGCCCAACGGCGGCATGACCATCCATGCCGGTATCGGCTGGTTCCATCCCTTCGGCCCCAGCGAGTATTACGGCATGGCCAACATCCCCGGGAACGAGTGCGAGGAATCCAAGCAGTTCCCGCTGGAGGAGCACTTCACCGAGTTCTGGATGAAAAACTTCGAGACCGATCTGTTCTGCATCTACCGTATGCCCGACGGCGACATCTACGCCTGGGACGGCATGTTCGCGGTGCGCGGCAAGGATCCCAACAAGTGCATCGTCTACAACTCCGAGTATACCCGTCAGGACGTGCTTGTAAACGTCATCGTCGGCGGCACGGGCCGCTATAAGGGCGCTGTCGGTCTTCTCATCGGCACCGCTGAAGGCGGCGGCGCTACCAAGGTCTGCGGCAAAATGCCCGACGGCACGGATCTGGAGCTGCCCGAAACCATCATGAAGGATCTTCAGGGCTATATCCGTCTGCCCGACCCGGAATAAACCGTTTCGCAAGTCAGGGGCCGATGCTTCATCGGCCCCTTTTGAAAGTTTTTTGATATTTGACAGCTTTTGCAGGAGGTGCAATCAGCAATGAAAAAATTAGAAGCCGATATTTGCGTGGTCGGCGGCGGTCTGTCCGGCCTGACTGCGGCCACGCAGGCGGCGGAAAAGGGCGCTCAGGTCGTGGTGTTTGAGAAAAGCGGCACGACCGGCGGCGCGGCCAATATGGGCATGGCGTTTTTCGCCGTGGAGTCCCACATCCAGAAAGACCAGATGATCGATGACTGGTCCAAGGACGACGCCTTCCGTTTCATGATGGAGTATAACCACTGGAAGGCCGACGCCCAGACCGTCCGCCGCTGGTTCAACTTCTCCGCGTCCACCGTGGAGTGGGTGGAGAATTTCGGCGTGGAGATCCTCGGCGTCTACAAGTACTTCAAGGACAGCCACTGCACCCAGCACATGATCAAGCTCCCCGGCGCGAACAAGCCGGCAGAGCGTCAGGCCAGCCACATGGTCAAGCTCATGACCGACTATGCAAACTCCATGGGCGTCGATTTCCACTTCCGCACCCCGGCCACCTCGCTCATCATGGGCGATAAGGGTCAGGTTCTGGGCGTCAGAGCCAAGGACGAGAGCGGCGAGGAGATCGAATGCTATGCGGACGCGGTCATCATCGGCACCGGCGGCATTGGCAACAACGTGGAGATGATAAAGGAATATCTGGGCTTTGTCTGGGGCAAGGATATGTTCACGTTCCGCATCCCCGGTCTGGACGGCGACGGCATGAAGATGGCCTGGGACGTGGGCGCGACCCACGGCGACATCTCCATGGAGATCACCTACAACACCCCCGGCACCACCGACGTGTTCAAGACCCTGTCCGAGGTCATGCGCCAGCCCTCCACCATCATGGTGAACATCCACGGCGAGCGTATCATCAACGAGCAGATCATGAACAACACCACCTACACCGGCAACGCCATCAAGGCGCAGGCCGGCCACCGCGCTTTCTCCATCATCGGCCAGTACGGCATCGACTATATGAAGGAGCACGGCCTTGACTATATCACCTATCACCATGCGGTCAAGGATCTCAACAAGTGGGAGTACGAGAAGGAGCTGTACTTCTCCGGCGTCAAGTCCGCCGCGGAAAACAGCGTCTTCATGGCCGACAACGGCGTGCAGTATGAGGACGAAAACGCCGAGCAGGAGAACAACTTCTATGAGTGCAACAGCCTCGAGGAGGTCTGCGAGGTCACGGGCATCGACTATCCCACGCTGAAAAAGACCATCGAGCGCTACAACAGCTTCGCCGGCGGCTATGACGAGGATTTCTGCAAGCCCGCCCGCTGGCTGCGCCCCATCACCGGCGAGAAATACTATGTCGCCCGCCACTTCCCCTCCGGGTACGGCTCTCTTGGCGGCATCAAGGTAAACCACGATATGAAGGTTCTCCGCGAGGCGGATGACAAGCCCATCCCCGGCCTGTTCGCCTGCGGCACCGACACGGCAAACGTGGTCTTCGGCGGCGAGTACTGCTTCTACAACCCCGGCTCCACCATGAGCTGGGCCCTGAACTCCGGCCGTATGGCGGCCATCGAGGCCTGGGACTACATCGAGGGCGACGACTTCGTCGAGTAAGCGCTCCCGGGAAGCATAGAAACGCAGAAAAACAGTCAGCGCCGGAAAGCCTTTGCTTTCCGGCGCTGATATTTATTTTTTCGGCGGCTCACGCCCATACGAGCCAGCAGAAGATATAGCCGCACAGCACGGCGATAAGGGTAAACGGCACGCCGATACGCATGAAATCGCGGGTTTTCACCTCGCAGCCCTCCCGCCGGAGGATGCCGGTCGCGGCGATATTGGCGGACGCGCCGATGGGGGTCAGGTTGCCGCCCAGAGTCGCGCCGATGAGGAGCCCGAAATACAGCACGCGGGGGTCGCAGCCCTGCGATGCGGCGATGGCGCTGACCACGGGGAGCATGGTGGCCACATAGGGGATGTTGTCGATGAAAGCGGAAAACAGCACCGAGCCCCAGACGATGAGCGAGTACAGGGCAAACAGGCTCCCGCCGCCGAGGGAAATGAACAGCGCGCCGATCTGATCGACGACCCCCGCCTCCGTGATGCCCGCAATGATGACAAACAGGCCCGCCAGCAGCAGCAGCGTTTCATAATCTATCTGCGCCAGCGCGTTTTTGCAGGAAGCAAAGCTTTTCGTTCTGATAAGGGAGCGCACCGCGCCTATGAAAAATATGCCGAGGCAGATGAGCCCGTTCGTAACGGCGGGCTTATTCGGCAGGAAGGACGCCGCGATGAGAAGCGCGATATTCGCGGCCAGAAGCCATGTCGGGAAGGTATCCTCCACCGGGGTCAGCTCCGTCTCGGGAATGGGGGCCCGGTTCCTGCGGAACAGGTACAGGATGACCGGCACCGTGGCCGCCGCGCCGAGCTCCACCGCCCAGAAGATGCTGAATTTCCCGTCCATGAAGATGAAATCCCAGAAGTCCATGCCCGCATAACCGCCCAGAAGGATGGAGGTGGTGTCGCCCACCAGCGTCGCCGCGCCCTGAAGGTTCGAGGAAACGGAGATGGTGATAAGAAGCGGCACGGGGGAGACATCAAGACGCTTCGCGATGGCCAGACCGACCGGCGCGATCATGAGGACAGTCGCCACATTGTCGATAAAAGCGGACACGACGCCGGCGAACAGGGACAGCGCCACCGCCGCCCACATGACGCTCGGCGTTTTGCGGAGCAGAAGATCCGCCATGCGGTTCGGCATTTTCGAGTCGATAAACAGCGCCACCGTTCCCATCGTACCGGCCAGCATCATAAGGATGTTCCAGTCCACCGCCTGCCCGAGCTGCCTTGCCGGAAGAAAGCCGCCGAGCACAAAGACCGCCGCCGAAGCCAGCGCGATCCATGGCCGTCGGCGCGGCAGGAGGATAAGAAGGACATAGGTCAGGATAAACAGTATCAGGGCCGTCACGCTCATAGCGGTTCTCCTCTCTTGTAACGCGGAATAAAAAAGAGACCTCTACCGCATCGAAAGACACGGTAAAAGTCTCGTCATTTCAGACAGAAGCGGGCAGTACATGCCGTATTGACGCCGCTGCCGCGCCCCTGGCGGGCGCCGACTACTCCCTTTTACGGAACATTGGTTATTTTAGGTCATTGTATACCAAAATTGCCGGTACGTCAAAGGTTTTTTTCGCCCCTTATTCGTCAATGAGCCCCACGCCGCCGGCATGGATATGGACGCGCTGGCAGCTCCCCGGCCCGAATATCTCCTCCATGGCCGCCTGATAGCGGGAAAACATCGTCTCCGGCATGAGCGCCTGGACGCAGCCGGCAAAGCCGCCGCCGTGGACGCGCCACGCGCCGCGCCCCGCGAGAAGACGGGCCGAGGCCTTCAGACCGTAGGACAGCTCCGGGCCGCACGCCGGCGTTTCGATATTCTGCAAAAGCTGCTCGGAGCTGCGGCCGGACTGGTTCATCAGCTCCAGATAACGCTCCGCGTCCCGCAGGCCGAGGGCGTCCGTCATAGCGGTGACGCGCCAGTTCTCGTCAAAAAAGTGCCGCGCCCGCATCCATGCAAGCTCGCCCGTGTGCTTGGGCCATTCCGCGTCGAAGTCCGCGTTCCGCACCCGGGCAAGAAACGGTTCGCCGAAGCTCTGCGCCACGGCGGACATATCGGCGGCGATGGCGGCGTAGGCCTCCGGCGCCTGCGCGTGGGAACCGCCGGTATCCGTCAGGCAGAGAGCCAGCCCCAGACTGTCGAAATCACAGTCGATGGGCAGGATCTTGTTTTCAAGGAAGTCGATATACACGCAGCCACCCAGAGCGCAGGCCATCTGATCCATCAGCCCGCTGGGCTTTCCGAAAAAGCGGTTCTCCGCCTTCTGGGCGGCGCGGGCAAGCTCCTGCGGCGGGAGCGTCCCGCTGTCGGCAAAATAGGCGATCATATAGCCCAAAAGAACGGCATAGGCCGCCGAGGACGCAAGGCCCCCGCCGGGAACCAGCTCGCTTGTGAGGTATGCGTCAAAGCCGCGAAGCGCCGGCAGCTTCTCAGACAGTATCGCCGCCATGCCCCGCACAAGGGAAGCGGAGGAGCCGACGTCGCTTTCCTCCGGCCAGAGCTTTTCCAGATCCACCTGCACGGGCTCGAACCCCTCGGAATACACCCGGATGACGTTTTCGCCGTTCGGCTCGGCCTCGGCGGTGATGCCTCTGTCTACCGCCGCTGCCATGACGCGCCCCTTCTGGTGGTCGGTGTGGTTCCCGGCCAGCTCTGTCCGGCCGGGACAGAAAAATCTGCTCATTTGCGCGCCACGGCCTTTTTCACCGCCTCCGCCACAGCCTGAGCGTCAAGCCCATAGGCCGAAAGAAGGCTGTCGTATTTTCCCGTCTCGGTGAAGACGTCCCGCACGCCGATAAATTCCGTGGGCGCGCCTGCGCCCGCGTGAGCCAGCACCTCGGCTACGGCGCTTCCCGCGCCGCCGTATATCTGGTGCTCCTCGGCGCAGACCACCGCCCCGGTCTCTTTGGCGCAGGAGACGATGAGCTGCCGGTCGATGGGCTTGACGGAAACGAGGTCAACGACCCGCAGGTCGATGCCCTGAGACGCTAAAAGCTCTGCGGCCTCCAGCGCCTTATGCACCATGATGCCGATAGCGAACACCGTGCAGTCCGCGCCCGGGCGGACGAGCTTCCCCCTGCCCGGCTGGAACTGCGTCCCGGCCGGGTAGAGGTCGGGGTACTCCCCGCGGCTGAGCCGCAGATAGACGGGCCCCGTGTGCTCCGCCGCATAGCGCGTTGCCCAGCGGGTACACTCCGGGTCGGAGGGGACGATGACCTGCATATTCGGCAGCGAGCGCATGACGGCGATGTCCTCCAGCGCGTGATGGGTCGCGCCGTCAAGAGCGTCCGACATGCCGCAGTAGGCTCCCGCGAGCTTCACGTTAAGGTTCCCGTAGCACACCTGCGCGCGGGTGGAGATAAGGCCAAGGGTCGTCAGGAAAACGGTAAAGCTGTTGACAAAGGGCGTTTTCCCCGTGGCGGCAAGGCCTGCGGCGCAGGAGACCATATCGGACTCCGCGATGCCCATATTGAAAAAACGGTCGGGGTATTTCTGCCCGAAGATTTTGGATTTGGTGGAGCCGGACAGATCCGCGTCCAGCACGACGATGTTTTCATATTCCGCGCCCAGCTCGGCGAGGGTCTCGCCGTAGACGTCCCGGATGGATTTTGCCATCAGTCCGCACCTCCCAGCTCCGCCATGGCTCTGTCATAGCTGTCCTTGTCGATGGCCTTTCCGTGCCACCCGGCCTGACCCTCCATAAAGGAGACGCCCTTGCCCTTTACCGTATCGGCGATGATGACGGTCGGCTGATCCTTTGTGGCCTCCGCCGCCTCCAGCGCCCGGTTCAGGGCGCGCAGATCGTGGCCGTCTGTACGGATGACATGCCAGCCGAAGGCCTTCCATTTGCCCTCCAGATCCCGCAGGGGCATGATCTCCTCCGTCGTGCCGTCGAGCTGGACCTTGTTGCAGTCCACGATGGCGCAGAGGTTGTCGAGCCGGAATTTGGGCGCGGAGGCCGCGGCCTCCCAGACGGCGCCCTCGTCAAGCTCCCCGTCGCCCAAAACGGCGTACACCCGCGCGGGGGAGCGATCCATCCTGAGCCCTATCGCCATGCCCTGAGCGGCGGCGAGGCCGATGCCCAGAGGGCCGGAGGGCATGTCCACCCCCGCCGTCCGCAGACAGGGATGGCCCTGAAGGGGGCTTCCGAGCTGGCGCAGCGTGTCCATGCACCCGGCGGGCAGAAAGCCCTTTTCGATGAGGTTGCGGTACAGCATCGGCGCGGCGTGCCCCTTGCACAGCACGAGACGATCCCGATCCGGGTCGTCGGGCGAGGGCACGTTCATCTGATGCTGGTAAAGCAGCGTGAGTATTTCGCAGACAGACAGGCTCCCGCCGGGGTGGCCGGACTGCGCCTTGTGTATCGCGGTCAGGACCTCCCGGCGGAACCGGCGGCAAAGCGCCTCCAGCTCCTTCTGCCGTTCCATGGTAAGCTCCATATCTGGCTCCTTTTTATCTTTATGGTCAAAAAAATCAGCTTGCGTTTGAAAATTTTCGTCAAAGCACATTATATATTTGCTTTATCGGCAATTCAACGCTATAATGTGTAACTAGTATTACAAAAATAAACGAAAACATGAGGGAGGAGGGCATTACGATGAAGGCTGAAGCAGCGCTGAACTATACCATGCTCTGCGATTTTTACGAGCTGACCATGGGAAACGGCTATCTGGAAAGCGGGATGCGCGATCGCATCACCTATTTCGACCTGTTCTTCCGCTCCGTCCCGGACGGCGGAGGCTTTGCCATCGCGGCGGGGCTGGAGCAGGTGATCGAGTATGTGCGAAACCTGCACTTTGACGAGGAGGACATTGCCTATCTCCGGGGGCGCAGCATGTTCTCGGAGGCGTTTCTGGACTATCTCGCCGGATTTCGTTTCACAGGGGATATCTGGGCCGTGCCGGAGGGCACGCCGGTGTTTCCCCGGGAGCCCATCGTGGTGGTGCGCGCCCCGGCCATTCAGGCGCAGCTTTTGGAGACGTATATGCTCTGCACCCTCAATCACCAGAGCCTCATCGCCACAAAAGCCAACCGCATCGTCCGCGCCGCCAAGGGGCGCGCGGTGCTGGAGTTCGGCTCCCGCCGGGCGCAGGGCCCGGACGCCGCCCTTCTCGGCGCGCGGGCGGCTTATATCGGCGGCTGCGCGGGTACGGCGTGCGTCCTTTCGGATCAGCTTTTCGGCGTCCCCGCGGGCGGCACGATGGCCCATGCGTGGGTACAGATGTTCGACACGGAGCTTGACGCCTTCCGCGCCTACTGCCGGACATATCCGCAAAACGCCACCCTGCTGGTGGATACATATAACACGCTGCAAAGCGGCGTTCCCAACGCCATCCGCGCTTTTGACGAGATATTGAAGCCTCTGGGCATCAAAAAATGCGGCATCCGTCTGGATTCCGGCGACCTTGCCTATCTCACCCGGCAGGCCCGCAAGCTTCTGGACGACGCCGGCTGGACGGAATGCACCATCACCTGCTCCAACGCGCTGGACGAGTACCTTATCGAGGATCTCATCAGTCAGGGCGCGTGTATCGACTGCTTCGGCGTGGGCGAGCGGCTCATCACCGCCCGCAGCGAACCGGTGTTCGGCGGCGTGTACAAGCTGGCCGGCGTGGAGCAGGACGACGGGACCATCGTGCCGAAGATAAAAATAAGCGAAAATATCGACAAGATAACAAATCCTCACTTCAAAAAGCTCTACCGCTTCTATGGCAGAGACACCGGCAAAGCTCTGGCCGATTACCTTTGCGTATATGACGAAACGGTAGACGACACAAAGCCCCTTACCATCTTCGACCCGGACGCGACATGGAAGGAAAAGACCCTTGAGGACTTTACCGCCAGAGAGCTGCTGGTTCCCGTATTCAAGGCCGGGAAGCTCATATATGACGAGCCTTCCCTGCCGGAGATAAAAGCCTTCTGCGCCGCGCAGATAGACACCCTCTGGGACGAGGTTCGCCGGTTTGAAAACCCCCACCACTACTACGTCGATCTGTCTCCAAAGCTGTGGGGCATCAAAAACGACCTTCTCCGCGAGAAAAGATAAACGCCGCGCCGCCGTTTTATGGCGGACAGCAAAAAAGAGGCCTGATCTCAGGTCTCTTTTTTTGCGCTGTCCTTGCCGCCGGTGAGATCGGTAAGGCGGGCGGAAAACGCGTCTGCCCGCTCCGCCGGGAGCTCGGCGCGCAAAACCGCGCGGCTGGGGTCGGATTCGTAATCGGAGCCTAAAAGTGAGCCGCCGTATTCCCGCACAAGGCGGTGCGCCAGATCGAGCCCCTCCCACCGGCAGGAAATCACCAGAACGGCCTTTTCCGGGTCCGGCTCCGTCCCGGCGGCGGAAAGCGCCAGAGACGCGGCTTTCGAGTATGCCCGCACGAGCCCGCCGCTTCCGAGGAGCGTGCCGCCGAAATAGCGCGTTACCACGCACACGGCGCCGTATACTCCCGCGCCCCGCAGGATATCGGCCATCGGCGCGCCGGCGGTACCGCCCGGCTCCCCGTCGTCCGACCACCGGCAGCTCCCGTCCGGCAGCACCCACGCCCAGCAGTGATGCCTTGCGTCCGGGTATTTTTTCCTTACCGCGGCTATATACCCGCGCGCTTCCTCCTCGTCCGCGGCGGGAAATATCTCCCCGATGAAGCGGGAGCGCTTTTCCTCGTGCTCCGCCGCGCCGTACCCGGAGGGCCTTCTGCGCTCAGCCATGGGGCTCCGCCTCGTATTCCGCCAGCCGCGCCCGCAGCTCCGGCCGCACCACGGCCAGCACATGTATGCCCTCGTCGAGGTACGCAAGCTCAAGGATATTCGCGTCCCGGCGCAGCGACTCCAGAACAGCCGCCCTGCCGTAGGGTATCAGAAGCTCCATCCGCGTCAGACCGGCAGCCAGCTTCCGGCCAATGGCGTACAGGAGGCTTTTTGTCCCTTCGCCGGAGCGGGCGGAGATGCAGACCTCGTCCTCCCCGCCGGGGAGGCGGCCAAAATACGCGTCGCACTTGTTATACACCCGCAGGCAGGGCGTCTGCGCCGCGCCGAGGCGGACGATGAGCTCGTCCACCACCTGCGCCTGCGCCTGCCAGTCGGGGTTCGAGATGTCGATAACGTGCAGGAGAAGATCCGCGTAGGCAAGCTCCTCCAGCGTGGCCTTGAAAGCGTCTACCAGCTCCGTGGGGAGCTTTCGGATAAAGCCCACGGTGTCGGACAGCAGCACCTGTCCCGCTTCGCCGAGGGAGAGCTTTCGCGTGGTGGTGTCCAGCGTGTCGAAAAGACGGTCGCCGGTCTGGATATTCTCGCCGGCGAGGGTGTTCAGAAGCGTGGATTTCCCGGCGTTCGTGTATCCGACGAGCGCCACTACGGGCAGGGAGTTTTTCTGGCGCTGCTTCCGCTGCGTGCCCCGCACGCGGCGCACCTGCTCCAGCTCATCCTCCAGCTTCTGGATGCGGCGGCGGATGTGCCGCCGGTCAGTCTCCAACTGCGTTTCGCCGGGGCCGCGGGTGCCGATGGGGGCGGAGGTGCCCGCCTGACGCTTCAGGTGCGTCCACATGCCGGTCAGCCGCGGCAGGAGATAGCGGTACTGGGCAAGCTCCACCTGAAGGATGCCCTCCCGCGTTCGCGCCCGCTGGGCGAAAATGTCCAGAATGATGCCCGTGCGGTCTATGACCCGCGCGCCGAGCGCCTCCTCCAGCACCCGGGACTGGGAGGGCGACAGGTCGTTGTCGAAGATGGCCAGATCGCATTCCTCGTTTTCCATGAGCTGCTTGAGCTCGGCCACCTTGCCGCCGCCGAGGAAGCTGTGGGGGTCGGGTCTGTCCCGCGTTTGCAGGACGGCGCATACCGGCTCCGCCCCGGCCGTTTCCGCCAGATTCCAAAGCTCCTCCATGCTCACGTCGTCGCTGCGCTCCGACGGGGGCATGCTCCCGGCGGAAAGCCCCGCCAGCGCCGCCCGCTCCTTTTTCTTTACTGTGTCTTCTATGGCTGTGTCCTCGAATTTCTGAAAGATTTTATTGGATGACGACGTTTTCCGGGCCGAGCATCTCGCGCAGCTCGTCCACGAGCGCCGGGTGGATGACGCACCGGGCGCCCATTTTCTTTTTTGTGTCGGCAAAATAGACCACCAGCGGCTCCGTGCCGGGGAACATGGTCAGGATAAGGCCGATGCGCTCAAACGCCGGGTCTTCCCGGGAGGGGAGCTTTACCCAAAGCGTCCTGACGCCCTCCGCCGGGGCGGACGCCCTCTGCGGGGCGGCCCTTCCGCCGGAAAGCAGCCTTTTGGCCTCGCGGACGGCGTCCTCGTCTGTCAGCTCCGGCAGGGGGCGGACGACGTCCAGCATGAGCTGGGGCTCCTTCTCGTCCCGGACGGAGATGCGCCCGGCGCAGCAGACGGCGGCGTTTTCCCGCAGATATGCCCCGCCGGTATCCAGCGCCCGCTGAAAAGCGATAAGCTCCATGGAGCCGGTGTCGTCCTCCAGCGTGACATAGCTCATAAGGGCGTTGTTTTTCGTCGTCCGCGTGCGGACGGAGGCCACCACCCCCGCTATCGTCACCCGCTGGCCGTCCTGAAAGCGATGGCCGCCGGGGCCTGTCTCGCCGTCATAGTCGGCGATGATCGCGCCGATAGACACCGCGCCCAGCTTCGACGCCACATCCCGGTAGCCGTCCATGGGATGGCCGGTAAGGTACAGCCCGGTGACGGCCTTCTCCATGGCCATTTTCTCCATGGGCGTAAATTCCTCCACGTTCGGCAGCACAAGCGTGGAAACAGGCTCCTCTTCCTCCATGGAGAACAGGTCTATCTGCCCGGCGATGTTTTTCCGCCCCTCGCCGTTCACGCCGTCGAGGACGCTGTCGAGCACCTGCAAAAGCGCCTTGCGCTTATAGCCGAGGGAATCGAACGCCCCCGCGCGGATGAGGCTTTCCACCGGCCTGCGGTTCAGCTCCCTGCCGTACATCCGGCGGCAGAACTCGTCAAAGGCGGTAAACGGGCCGTTTGCCGCCCGCTCCGCCATGAGCTCGTTTATAAAGCCGCGGCCAATGCCCTTGACCGCCACGAGGCCGAAGCGGATATTGTCTCCCACGACGGTAAAGTCCGCGTCGGATTCGTTCACGTCCGGGGGCAGGAGCCGAATGCCCATCTCGCGGCACTCGGCGATATACTCGGCGATCTTGCCGGAGGAATCCAGAACGCTCGTCAGAAGCGCCGCCATGTACTGGCGGGGCCAGTGGCACTTCATCCACGCGGTGCGGTAGCTTACGATGGCATAGCTCACCGCGTGGGCCTTGTTGAAGGCGTAGGAGGCAAAGTCCAGGATCTCGTCATAGATGCTGTCGGCAACATCCTCCGGCACGCCGTTTGCAAGACATCCGGGGATGCCCCGCGCCTCGTCGCCGTGGACGAACGCTTTGCGCTCGGCGTCGATCACGTCGTGCTTTTTCTTCGACATGGCCCGCCGGATAAGGTCGGCCTGTCCGAGCGAAAAGCCCGCCAGACGGCGGAATATCTCGATGACCTGCTCCTGATAGACGATGCAGCCGTATGTGACCTGCAAAATAGGCTCAAGCAGGGGGTGCTTGTAGCGTATCCGCTCCGGGTGAACGGCGCAGTCAAGAAAGCGCGGGATGGAATCCATGGGCCCGGGGCGGTACAGGGCGATGATGGCGGTGATGTCCTCGATGCTCCGGGGCTTCAGACCCACGCACACGCCGGTCATGCCCGCCGACTCAAGCTGGAACACGCCGGAGGTCTTCCCCGCCGTGAGCATCTCGAAGGTCTCCCGGTCATCCTCGGGAATGGCGTCCACCTGAAAATCCGGGTCTATCCGCCGCACCAGAACGGCGGCGTCCTCAAGGACCGTCAGGTTCCGCAGACCGAGAAAGTCCATCTTGAGAAGGCCCAGCTCCTCCAGCGTCGTCATGGGGAACTGGCACACGATGGAGTCGTCGTTCCGCGCCAGAGGCACATAATCCGTCAGCGGCCTCCGGGAGATGACGACCCCGGCGGCATGGGTGGAGGCGTGGCGGGGCATACCCTCCAGCGCGCGGGCGGTGTCGATGAGCTCGCGGAGCCTCTCGTCGCCGTCGTAAAATTCCCTGAGCGGCTTGGAGAGCTTCAGCGCCTCGTCCAGCGTCATATTCAGCGCAAACGGCACCTGCTTTGCCACGGCGTCCGTTTCGCCGTAGCTGACGTTCAGGGCGCGTCCCACGTCCCGGATGGCGGCCCGCGCCGCCATGGTGCCGAAGGTGACGATCTGCGCGACGTGGTCGGAGCCGTATTTTTGGTTTACATAATCTATGACCTCGCCGCGCCGCCGGACGCAGAAGTCCATGTCGATATCGGGCATGGTGACGCGCTCGGGGTTTAAGAACCGCTCGAAAAACAGGTTGTATTTGATGGGGTCCACGTCGGTGATGCGGAGCGTGTAGCTCACGAGCGAACCGGCCGCGGAGCCGCGCCCCGGCCCTACGGGGATGCCCTGACGCTTGGCGAAGTTCACGAAGTCCCACACGATGAGAAAATAGTCCACAAAGCCCATCTGGCGGATAACGCCGAGCTCGTATTCGAGCTGGCTGGAGAGAGACTCCCCGTAATCGGGATAGCGAGCCGCCAGCCCCTCGTAGCACAGGCCGCGCAGATAGGAAAAGCTGTCGGTCTCCCCCTCGGGAAGCTGGAACTGCGGCAGATGGTAGCGGCCAAACTCGAAGTCGAAATCGCACATGTCCGCTATTTTGACCGTGTTGTCGAAAGCCTCCGGCCAGTCCGGGAACAGGGAGCGCATTTCCTCCTCGCTTTTGAGGTACAGCTCCGAGGACTCGAACTTCATGCGATCCGGGTCATCCACGGTTTTGCCCGTCTGGATGCACATGAGAACGTCCTGAATGCGGCTGTCCTCCCGGCGGAGATAGTGCGCGTCGTTGGTGGCCGCGAGGGGGATGCCCGTTTCCCGATGCAGCCGGATCAGGCCCTGCGCGGCCTTCCGCTCGTCGGGGATGCCGTGATCCTGGATCTCCAGATAGAAGCCGCCCCGTCCGAAAAGCTCGTCCAGCTCAAGGGCGCGGGCTTTCGCCTGCTCGTAGTCCCCGCGGACAATCTTCTGCGGGATGTCCCCCGCCAGACACCCGGACAGGCATATGAGCCCTTCGGCGTGCTCGTGCAGAAGGGGCCAGTCGATGCGCGGCTTTACATAGAAGCCGTCCACGAACGCTTTGGACACCAGCTTGCAGAGGTTATGATAGCCCGTTTCGTTTTTGCACAGGAGGATGAGGTGGGAGTAATTGTTGTCGATGCCGTATTCCCGGTCGGTCAGGCTCCTCGGCGCGACGTAGACCTCGCAGCCGATGATGGGCTTTATGCCCTCGGCCCGGCACGCCTTGTAAAACGCCACCGCGCCGTACATGACCCCGTGGTCTGTGATGGCAAGGGCGGTCTGGCCGAGAGCCCTGGCCTGTCCGGCCATCTCGGAGATGCGGCAGGCGCCGTCAAGCAGACTGTATTCGCTGTGGACATGCAGGTGGACAAAGGACATGTTACCGCTCCTTTTGCTTCAGGCTCCGGCCATATTCCGCCAGCTTGCGGAGCCGGTGGTTCATGCAGCTTTTCGTTACCGGCGGCACGGCAAGCTGTGCAAGATCCGTCAGGCTGCACGAGGGGTTTGCGATGCGAAGAAGCGCCGCGTCCTGCAGATTCTGCGGCAGGCTCTCAAGACCCGGCCCGGCCTCGATGGCCCGGATGGCCTCGAGCTGGACGGAGGCGGCGTCCGTTACCTTGTCGGCGTTTGCCATGTCGCAGTTCGTAAGCCGGTTCATGGCGTTTGCCATATGCTTTTCGACCGTCCTTTGCATGAGCTCCATGGCGCACACCGGCGCGCCTATGGTGGTAAGAAGATCCTCGATGACGCCGCTGCGCTTGAAGTATGTGATGAAGTTCGCGCCCCGGACGGAGTCACCCGGCTCGAAGCCCATCTCCAGCAGCAGGGCGTGGATCTCCCGGCAGACGCTGGAATGGCTCGTCGCCAGCTCCAGATGGTAGCGTTTGGCGGGGTCGGTGACGCTCCCTCCCGCGAGGAAAGCGCCCCGCAGGAAGGCCGCCTTATCGCACTCGCCCTCCACCACGGCCAGATTGATATGGTGGGCGACGGTACGCGCCGGGTCATAGCCAAAGGCGGAAAAAACGGCGCGTATTTTCCCCTCGTCCGTAATGGAAAAGGAGCGCCTTCCCGTTTTCCCCTCCGGCGGCGCGGCGTCGAAGCCGATGCCGAACGCCCGCCGGAAAAGGCGCGGCAGACGCGCGGAAAAAGCGTCGCTTTCCGTGATGATGCGTATCTGGTTCAGCGTAAAGCAGTTTGCGTACAGCAAAATGCCGTAAGCCTCCGCCAGAGCGCAGCATTTTTTGCTCACCCCGTCGCGGCACAGCTCGTTTTTTACCTCCGAGGAAAAGCTCATGTCATTCCGCCTTTCTCGTGGCGGCGCTCTCGTAATACAGCTTCATGAGCGCCTGAGCCAGCGCGGCGGGGTCATGGCGGATAAGCCCCCCTTCCCAGGAGGCCACCGGCGCGTATACCGGCTCGACGCCCATGGCCAGAAGCTCCCGCCCGTCGGCCTCCACCGGCACGGCGTTTTCTCTGGCGTAGACCTCCGAAAGGCCCTCCGGTATCGCCCGGTCGTTTATGAGCGCATAGCGGAAAAGCTCCGGGCCGCCGTGGGCCAGAAGCGCCCGCACATGGTCGCCGGCGGTATAGCCCTCCGTTTCCCCGTCCTGGGTCATGACGTTCATCACATAGACCTTCACGGCGGCGGAGGCGCGGATGGCGTCGGCCACCCCGCCCATGAGCAGGTGAGGGATGACGCTCGTATAAAGACTTCCGGGGCCGAGGATGATCATGTCCGCGTCGGCGATGGCGTCCAGCACGGCCGGCAGGGCGGGCGGACTGGACGGCTCCAGCGTGACGCGGCGGATCGCGGCGTCGGTGCGGCGCTTATAGTCGGTTATCCGCGTCTCGCCGCGGATGACCGTCCCGTCGTCAAAATGAGCCAGAAGGCTCAGCGCGTCGTTCGTCACGGGGAGCACCTGACCTGTGATGGCCAGCACCTGACTGAGCGCGGCCACGGCCCGGTCAAAGCTCGCGGACATGTCGTAAAGCGCCGCGAGAAGGAGGTTGCCAAGACTCTGGCCGGAAAGAGAGCCCTCGCGGAAGCGGTAATTCATCATGGCCTGCATGGCCGGCTCGGCGTTGGCCAGCGCCTGAATGCAGTTTCGGATATCCCCGGGCGGCGGCATGTTCATTTCCCGCCGGAGGATACCGCTGCCGCCGCCGTCGTCCGTGACGGTGACGATGGCCGTGATATTGTCCGAATATATCTTCAGACCTCTGAGCATGGAGGAAAGACCCGTTCCGCCGCCCAGAACGGCGATGCGGGGCGTGTTTCGTTTTTTCATATCAGCGCTCCATATCCCGGTGGCGCACATCGACGGTCATGCCCCGCGCCTCCAGCGCCCGGCCAAGGGCGCGGGCCATGGCGACGCTCCGATGGCGGCCTCCCGTGCAGCCGACGGCGATGTTGAGCTCCGAGCGATCCAGCTCGTACATGGGCGCGGTGAGCGTAAGGAGCTCGTCGAGCTTGTCCAGAAGCCGCTGGGCCGAGCCGTCCCGGAATATATACTCCGTGACGGAGCTGTCAAGACCGTTAAGACCCCGGAGGCTGTCGTCATAATAGGGATTCGGAAGGCACCGCACGTCGAACACGAGATCCGCCTCCGGCGGGATGCCGTATTTATAGCCGAAGGAGGTGATGATGATGGAGAGCCTCTGTCCCTCCGGCTCCAGAAAGCCGTGGATGCGGGCCTTCAGAAGGTTCAGGCTCATGCCGGTGGTGTCGATGATAAGGTCGGCCCGCTCCCGCAGGGGCGCCAGAAGCCCAGTCTCCTGCTCCACCGCCTGGCCGATGTTCCCCGTCGCGGCGGCAAGAGGATGGCGGCGGCGGCTCTCCTTATAGCGGCGGAGAATGGTGTCATAGGACGCCTCCAGATAAATGACGCGGACGTTTCCCTCCAGCTCGGAGAGGGCGTCCAGCGCCTGCAAAAGCTCCTCGTGATTGCCGACGCCGCGGGCGTCCATCACGAGAGCCACGCGCTCATACCGCCCCTGCGCCGCGCCGCAAAGCGCCGCGAACCGGGGCAGGAGCGCCGCCGGGAGATTGTCCACGCAATAATAATCGAGATCCTCGCATATGTCCGCCGCCCGGGTCTTGCCCGCGCCGGAAAGACCTGTGATGATGAGAAGCTCCATATCCCCTTTACCCCCTTATGATACGGATCTCCGGCTCGAGCATGACGCCCGAGCGGTCGAAAACCGTTTTTTGTATATGCTCCATGAGCGCCAGCACGTCCCCGCAGGTCGCGGAGCCGGTGTTCACGATAAAGCCCGCGTGCTTCGGGGAGACCTGAGCCCCGCCGACGGCGCAGCCCTTGAGTCCCGCCTCCTCGATGAGCGCGGCGGCATAGCCGCTCTCCGGGCGCTTGAAAACGCTTCCGGCGGAGGGCATATCCAGCGGCTGGCTGGCCCGCCGCTTTTCGGCAAGCTCCCGCATCCGGCGGGCTATCCGCTCCGGCTCGTCGGGAGACAGGACGAAAACGCACCGCAGGACGACGCCGGGCCGGTCGGAGAAAAAGCTGTGCCGGTAGGACAGCTCCTGCTCCGCGCCGCAAAGGACTTTCTCGTTCATATCCCCGTCGAGATATTCCGTTCGCGCAAGGACATCCTTCAGCTCCCCGCCGTAGGCCCCGGCGTTCATAACGGCGCCGCCGCCCACGCTGCCGGGGATGCCGTGGGCAAATTCCAGTCCCGCGAGCCCCGCCGCCTGCGCCTGCGCCGCTGTTTTGGCAAGGCTTGCCCCGCACGCGGCGGTGACCGCCCCGTGATCCGTTCCGATCTCGCAGCAGCCGGCGGTTTTTATTACCACGGCGTCAAGACCCTCGTCGGGAAACAGGAGATTTGTGCCGTTTCCCATGATACGGGGGCTCACGCCCAGCCGGTGCAGGAGCCGGCACAGCGCGGCCAGCTCGCCGGTATTGCCGGGCAGCGCCATCAGAGCCGCCGGCCCGCCGATACGAAACGAGCAATGACGGGAAAGCGGCTCATTCTCCCGCAGCTCCAGACAGGGGAGCGCCGCTTTTATGTCCCGGATAAGAGATGAACAGTTCACAAGATGCACCCCGTTAATAGTCTATGCCGTTATCGACGTTGAAGTCCACCTGACGGGCAAGCTCCTCCGCCGCGCTGTAGCCGGACTTTTTCTGGCGGTTCGTCATGGCGGCCAGCTCCAGAATGACCGCCAGGTTCCGCCCCGGCCGCACGGGGATGGTCACAAGGGGAACCTCCACGCCCAGATACTCCTCTGTCTGCGTCTCGATGCCCAGGCGGTCGTAGCACCGCCCCTCGTCCCACAGCTCCATGGACACCACAAGGTCGATGGGGCAGGAGGGCTTCACCGCGCCGATGCCGAAAACATTCTGGACGTTTATGACGCCGATGCCCCGCAGCTCCATAAAATATCGGATGATGGCGGGGGAGCGTCCCTCCAGCGTGGTGCGGGAGGTGCGAAGGATCTCGACCGCGTCGTCGGCGATGAGCCGGTGGCCGCGCTTTATGAGCTCCAGCGCCGTCTCGCTTTTTCCGATGCCGCTGTCGCCGGTGATGAGCATCCCCTCGCCGTGAACCTCCACCAGAACGCCGTGGACGGTCTTGCGAAGCGCCAGATGGCGGCGGAGCGTGCCGATGAGCTGGGCGTAAAACTCCGAGGTGTCCATGTCCGTCGTCAGGACGCTGACGTCGTATTTTTTTGCCATCTCCAGACACTCGGGGAACACGGGCATTTCGTGAGCCACGATAACCGCCGGGACGCGATGCCTCATGACGATCTCGATGGCGGCGCGCCGATCCGGCGGCGACATCTCCTCCAGAAGGGCGATCTCCGACTTTCCCAGCACCTGGAGCCGGGAGGTGTCAAAGTGTTCCAGATGGCCCAGAAGCTGGATGCCCGGGCGGTTCAGATCCACGCTGGTTATGCGTTTTTCATCGTAATCCGAGGCGGCATAGACCACCTTCAGCGAGTGCTCCTGCGCCACCTGAGAGAGCTTTACGGAATACTGCAAGGCCATGCCCTCCTTTCATTTTTATGGTTTACCTATTATTTTAATACATAAGACCGTCCTTTTGCAACCCGCGCCGCGATTTTCATACAAATTTCGGCTTTCTGAAAAAAATGCTTGCAATTCCTATTTCGGTCTGCTATTATATTAAGGCCGTTCAACGCGGCAGGAAGGAGCTGATTACGATGGCAAAATGTGAGATTTGCGGAAAAGGCGTGACTTTCGGCATCAAGGTCAGCCACTCCCACCGGCGCTCGAACCGTATGTGGAAGCCAAACGTAAAGCGTGTGAAGGCGGTCGTCAACGGGACGCCCACCCATGTGTATGCCTGCACCCGCTGCCTGCGAAGCGGCAAGGTTCAGCGCGGCTGAGCCGATACTTTTCCCAAAAAAATCAGAGCCCGAAGCGTTCGCCGCTTCGGGCTCTTTTTTATCTTTTATCCGTCACCCTGTCACCGGCTCACGATGCGGTAGTATGTCCTTGCCGTGACGGCGTAAACGACGGCGTATATGGCCGCGAATACCGCCACGCACACGCCCACGCAGCCCAGAAACAGGCCGAGGTTCGTGAAGTTGAAGCCCCGCAGCACCCGGACGATGATAGGACAGGCCGCCGCCATGTGGAGCACCGCCGTCCCAAGGGGCAGAAAGAACACGAGGAGCATCTGGCTCTTGATGGCCCCGGATATCTCCCGGTGGCTCATGCCCACGTCTTGCAGTATCTCAAAGCGGTTCTGATCCTCGTATCCCTCGGATAGCTGCTTGTAATAGATGATGAGGACGGTCCCCGCCAGAAACAGGACGCCGAGAAACAGTCCCAGATACAAAAGCCCGCCGAACAGGAGCCGGTAGCTCTCGGCCACGCCGTCCTGCGTGTCAAAGGAGGTCGCGCAGTCTCGGTCATACAAGGCATAGCCCTCCCGGACGGCGGCGAGAGAGGCGGCCGCGTCCTCGTCCGCGGGCAGGTCGTAGTTGAGATTCACCTCGACGTAGCTTTGGTAATCGCCGTAGCCCTCCGCCTGAAGCGCGTAGAGCGTCTGGAAATCCGCTTCCGTCACCACCAGCACGGTGACGCCGTAGATGGAATACACGCTTTCAAAGCGGTCGGTGATTTCCCCGGCGGCCACCTCTCCCACAACGGACAGCGTCTTGCCGAAGACGTCGAACGTCTGGCCGAGCCCGCTCCGGGAGCGGACGAGCGCCTGACCGTCCCGCAGCGCTGCCGCCTGGCCGGTGACGGCGGCGTAGTCCTCCGCCGGGAGGATGTAAAGCATATCCACCATTTCCGTGCTCTCCCAAGCTGTTATCGAGACCTCCCGGTCACAGGAGTAGCCCGTCTCCGTCCGCAGGCCGGCCGTGCCGAGGCACCGATATATCTGTACGTTTTCCGGGTGGTAGCCCTGCTCCCGCACATAGTCGAGCGCCGCTTCCGCATCGGGCTGCCACAGCTCCGGGTCATAGCTGGACACATAGGTCATGACCTGCCGCGGATAGGATGCCGATACAAGGTCTTCGATCCCCGTGTACAGGCTCACCGTGCTTGAGAGCATGACGAGAACGGCTGTGCTGAGGATGCAGATGATGGCGAGCCCGGCGGCGTTCCGCTTCATGCGGTACATAAGGCCGGACACGGCGATGAAGTGCCGGGTCTGATAATAATAGCGCTTCCTGCGGCGCAGAAGCTTCAGGATAGCCACGCTCCCCGCCAGAAACAGAAGGAACGTCCCCGCGATGACGAGCAGGACGGCCGCGAAGAAGAGGGTGATGGCCTGCAGGACGGACTGGGTGGTGATGGCGATATAATACCCGCCGCCGAGACAGGCCGCCCCCAGCAGCGCCAGAAGCCACCGGGCTTTTGGCTCCCGCTCCCCGGCGCTGCCGCTGCGGAGGAGCTCCGCCGTCCGGGAAAAGCCGACCCTGCCGCTGTTTATGAAAAATATCACCAGAAGCATGACGGCAAAAAGCGCCGCCGTCTTCCACAGGCACCCGCCGTATATCAGCGTTTCGGGGATGCCGACGCCCACGATGCGGCCCAGCAGCATGAGAAGGAGCCTGTCGAAGACCGCCCCGGCGATAAGGCCGCCGCCGATGCCAAGCAGCGCCGTGTACACCGTCTCCCAAAAAAGCATATGGGTGAGGTTCTTTCGGCTCATGCCGAGGATGCTGTAAAGGCCGAGCTCCCGGCCCCGCTGCTTCATGAGGAAGCTGTTGGTGTACAGGAGGAACGCTCCGCTGACAAGGGCCACCACCACGATGCCGATCTCCAGAATGGCCGACAGCGCGCCAAACTCGCCTGTTTTGAGGCTTTGGATGCCCCGGGGATCGACGGTCGTAAGGAGCATATAAAACGCGGCGGACGCGCCCATGACCGTGAAGAGATAGGGAAGATAGAACCGGCTGTTTTTCTGGAGGTTCTGGGCGGCCAGCCGGGGGTAAAAGCGATTACTCATGGCGGTCTCCCCCTGTCGCGATGAGGGTCAGCGCGTCGGATATCTGGCCGTACATATCGTCGCGGGACTTTCCGGCGCGGTAGAGCTGGTGGAATATCTCGCCGTCCTTTATGAACAGCACCCGGGACGCGCGGCAGGCGGCCTTGACGGAGTGCGTCACCATGAGGATGGTCTGGCCAAGGCTGTTTATCTCGTCGAACAGCCCCAGAAGCTCGTCCGCCGCGCGGGAATCCAGCGCCCCCGTGGGCTCGTCGGCCAAAATGAGCTGCGGGCTGGTGATGAGCGCTCTGGCCACCGCCGTGCGCTGCTTCTCGCCGCCGGAGACCTCATAGGGATACTTGGTGAGAAGCTCATAGATCCCCAGACGCTTTGACAGAGGGATGAGCTTCTGGTTCATCTCCACAAACGATTTTCGCGCCAGCACCATGGGAAGATAGATATTGTCCTGAATGGAGAAGGTGTCCAGGAGGTTGAAG
Organism: uncultured Oscillospiraceae bacterium; assembly: GCA_964516625.1. Classification (GTDB taxonomy): domain Bacteria; phylum Bacillota; class Clostridia; order Oscillospirales; family Oscillospiraceae; genus CAJOIG01. Next base: position 22,750 of record CAZEXC010000014.1, read on the forward strand.
TCCTGAAACACGAAGCCCAGATTGTCCCGGCGGAAAGCGGCTCTGTCCCCGTCGCGCACGGAGGAAAGACTCTGCCCGCTCAGCCGCACGTCGCCGCCGGTGGGCTTGTCCAGCGTGGCGATGATGTTCAAAAGCGTGGTCTTGCCGGAGCCGGACTCGCCCATGATGGCCACAAATTCCCCCTGCTCCACGGAGAAGCTCACGTTTTTCAGGGCCTCCACGCTGTGCCCGCCGAAGCGGGTCGTGTAGACCTTCCGCAGATTTTCTACTTCTAAAATCGACATTTGCCTGACCTGCCTTTCCTGGAGCGCGCCGTATGAATCCCGGCGCGGCTCCTGTCGTGAGCCAAGCTTACCAGAAAGGGGAGGGCCCTGCCATCGATCCGGCTTACATTTCCCCGGCTGTGTCTTACATTTTTGTCACATTCGGCGTTATTCCGTTTCCAATGGCAGGGACGCCAGACCGATATGCACGGCTGTGCCCTCGCCGGGAGCGGAGGTGATATCTATGGTATGGCCCAGCTTGCCGCATATCCGGCGGCACAGGTACAGGCCGATGCCCGTCGAGCTCTTTTCCGCCCGGCCGTTGAAGCCGGTAAAGCCCCTGTCGAACACGCGCGGCAGATCCTCCGGCCTGATGCCGATGCCGGTGTCCCGGATAACGAGGGTCTCGTTTTCCTCCATATAGATGGATATGGCCCCTTCGGGCGTGTACTTCAGGGCGTTCGACAGGATCTGCTCCAGCACGAACAGGAGCCATTTTTCGTCCGTAAGGACCTGCGTGTTCAGGTCTTCATACCGAAGCTGCAAACGGCGGCGGACGAACTGGAAGGCAAATTTCCGCAGCGCCTGACGCACGATGCCGTCAAGGTCATACCGCGCGAAAACAAAATCCGACTGGTCGCTGTCGAGCCGCAGATAGCCGAGCACCATGTCCGCGTACTGCTCGATGCGGAAAAGCTGCTCCCGCAGCTCTGCGTTTTCCGGCGTCTCGTCCCGGCGGAGGATGAGCTCCATCCCGGCGATGGGGGTCTTTATCTGGTGGGCCCAGAGGGTGTAATACTCCATCATGTCCCGGAAGCGGCGGCTGCTCTCCGACGCGGTTCGCGCATTTTCCCGCCGGAGCGCTTCCAAAATCAGCTGATAATCCCGCTCCGAAAGGCTCCCCGGCGCGGGCAGCTCCCCCTCCAGCAGCAGAGGGCGCGACGCCGCCAGCGCCGTAAGCTGTTTATGCAGGCGGGAAAAACGCCGGAAGCCGACGGCGAGGGACACGCCTCCGATAAACAGACACAAAAGCGCGGCGTAGCCCACGGAGGCGAGGGGAAGGCCGTATAACAGCGACGACGCCGCCACAAAGAAAAACAGCGCGCACACCACGGCCATGTCCGGGAGCTTCTGTCTTGCATACGCGAAAAAAAGCTTCATGTCGCCTCCACCATATAACCCATGCCCTTTTTCGTCGCGATGAAGCCGGGAAGCCCCGCGGCCTCCAGCTTCCGCCGCAGGCGGGCGATATTTACCGTGAGGGTGTTCTCGTCCACGAAGCTGTCGCTTTCCCACAGACGCTCCATGAGCCTGTCCCGGCTGACGATCCGGCCCTTGCTCTCCATGAGCGTTTCCAGTATGCGGTACTCGTTTTTCGTAAGCTCTATCCGCTTTTCCCCGAAGCGGAGGCTCGCGTCCGCCGTGCTCAGCACCGCGCCTGCGGCCTCCAGGATCCCGGCGGGCGCGCCGAAGCTGTACGTCCGGCGCAGGATGGCGCGGAGCTTCGCCATCAGGACGTGGATATCGAAGGGCTTGGAGATAAAATCGTCCCCGCCCATGTCCATAGCCGTTACGATGTTCATATTGTCCGAGGCCGAGGACAGGAACACCACCGGCACCTGAGACACCCGCCGTATCTCGCGGCACCAGTGATAGCCGTTATAAAACGGCAGGGAGATGTCCAGCAGCACGATATGCGGCCCGCAGGCGGCAAACTCCCCCATTACGTTCATAAAATCCGTCGCCGGGACGACCTCCAGCCCCCATTCTTCGATCTGCTCTTTCATCTGGGCGGCGATGGTTTTGTCATCCTCCACCAGAAATACACGGTACATTTTCATCACCGTCTGCCAGTTTACTATATCTCTGCGGCAAAGTCCATGAAGGGAGGACGAAAAATTTTTCGAGGGCTTGCGAGGACGCGCCCGGGCATTTATAATAGGCTTATAATTTTATGTACCGATAGGAGTCAAGCATGGAATATTCGGAAATACTCGCCGCCGCCAGAAACGAGATGGACGGCCGGTGCAAGGCCTGCCCGGTGTGCAGCGGCGCGGCCTGCGGCAACACCATGCCCGGCCCGGGCTGCAAAGGGCCGGGGAACGTGGCCGCGCGCAACTACGCCAAATGGCAGGAGATATGCGTGAACATGGACACGCTTTTTGAGAGCCGCCCGGCGGACATCTCCCTTAGCCTGTTCGGGCGCACGTTTGCCGCGCCCATTTTCGCCGCGCCCCTCGGCGCTGTCAACATGCACTACGGGGAGAAGTACAACGACCTGACGTATAATCAGGTCCTCGTCCCCGCCTGCGCGGAATACGGCGTCGCGGCCTTTACCGGCGACGGCGCGGATCCGGCGGTGCTGCGCGCGGCGGCGGACGCGATAGGGGCCTGCGGCGGCGTGGGCGTGCCGACCATAAAGCCGTGGAACAGGGAGGCCGTGTTTGAAAAGCTCGACTATGTGAAGTCCCGGGGCGGCTCGTTTGCCGTGGCGATGGACGTGGACGCCGCGGGGCTTCCCTTTCTGAAGGCCTTGAATCCCAACGCGGGCAGCAAGTCCGTCGACGAAATGCGCGAGATCATCGACTATGCCGGCGTCCCCTTTATCATCAAGGGCATCATGACCCCCGCCGGGGCGGAAAAAGCCGTGCGCGCCGGAGCCGCGGCCATCGTCGTGTCGAACCACGGCGGGCGCGTGCAGGGGGGCGTCCCCTCTACCGCGGAGGTGCTGCCCGGCATCGCCGACGCCGTCGGCGGGCGCGTTAAGATATTCGTAGACGGCGGCATCCGCTCCGGCCTCGACGTGTTCCGGGCCATCGCGCTGGGCGCGGACGCCGTGCTCGTCGGCCGGCCCGTGGTCCCGTTTATTTATGCCGCCGGGGCCGAGGGCCTGCGCGCCTGCCTCGATCGGCTGACCGCCGAGCTGAAGGATACCATGGCCATGTGCGGGACCCCGACGCTTAAAGACATCGGCCGGGGGAACCTGTATCAGGGGTAACAAAAAGCGCCGCCCGCACGGGCGGCGCTCCGGCCTGTCGGGAGCCGGGCTTTGCTCAGCTCCCGCTTTTCAGATTCAATCGTCGATTCCGAAGGTGCGTTCCAGACGATCCTCCGCGCCGTCCAGACTGTCCTCCAGCTTTTCGAGCTCCTGCTCCTGACTTCTGTACTCATCCTGCGTCAGGGCGTTTTGACGGTACAGGTCTTCCAATTCATATTCATGGCTGTCCAGAAGATCGTCAAGCTGCTTTTCCTCCTGCTTGAGCGAGAAAAAAGCTTCCAAATCGCCGGAAACGGCTGCGTCAGCCTTTTCCACATACGCCTCGACCATGGAGGTAAGCTCCTCCAGCGTGTAAGTGGTAGTCTGCCCGGCGGCCTGCTGCGATGCATCCGCGGCCGGAGTCTGGGAGATCGCCGTATCCGAAACCTCCGTACCGCTCTGCTGCAAATCGGCGATCTGCTGTTCCAACTGCCCGATCTGCTTTTTCAGAGCTTCGGTTTCCGCGTCGCCGGAGCCGGACTGACAGCCGGACAGCAGAAGGAGCGCGCTCAGTCCAACGGCTATCGCGATTTCTTTTTTCATCGTTCGTTTCATCGTGCGTTTCCTTTCCATTCGGATTTTTCGGACGTTTTTCAAAAGCGCCCGCGGCGCGGCGCCGCGCGGCTTTCGCTCAAAGCTTTTCCTCCAAGTATAAGAAGACCCCGAAAACGCCGCTTTTACAGGGCTTTCGGGGTCTTGCAGGCGTCTGTTAGCGCTTGGAGAACTGAGGCGCGCGGCGTGCGGCCTTGAGGCC
>CAZEXC010000015.1:0-1594 GCA_964516625.1 uncultured Oscillospiraceae bacterium
GGCGTCGGCGTGGCTGTGGGCGGCGTGTCCGTGGGCGTGGGCGTCGGTGTGGTCTGCTCCTCTTCCTCCGCGCCGGCCTCATATTTGTGATAGCGGCTGTAAGCCTCTTTTTCGCTGCTTATCTGGCTGCCGTCGGCGTCATAGACGGTACGGTAGGTCTGGGCGTAGTAATATTCGCTGTCCTCCCATGTGTCGCTCGTTATCTTCACATAGCTGCCGTCCACATCCGTGCCCCAGATCTGCACGGTAAGGCTGCCGTTGGAGACCCACGCCTTTATCTGGATGGGATAGTCGCGGCTGTTGACAAACTGGAAATCCGGGCCGCCCCAGCTCACCGTGGCGTCCATGCCCCAGGGCAGATAGCTGACGACGAAGTAGTGGCAGCTTCGGACGGTTATCTTCAGGTTCGCGTACAGGGCGCAGTAGTACAGCGTGGAGCTGTCCTGACAGATGCCGCCGCCGACGCTTGTGACGTGCTGGCCGTTTTCATAGGCGCCGGCCTCCTTGTATCCCTTGGCGGACGTGCGCTCGCCAAGGCAGGTATTATAGTCGAACGTCTCCCCGGGGTTGATCACCGTTCCGTTCAGCGCGGCCGCGGCCAGCGTCACGTTGTTTATGCGGTTGGAGGACGAGCCGGAGAGCGTCGTGCTCTTTTCCGAAAGGCAATCGGCAAAAAGCCGCTCCGCCAGCGTTTCGCTGTCAATCTCAGGGTCGGTGAATATAAAGGGGATGAACACCTCGTCGCCGAAATCCGCCGCGTCCCACAGCGCCATCGCCGCGTCCATGTCAAAGCTCACGCCCTGCGCGCTTTCCGTAACGCCGCCGGTCTCCTGATCGTATTCGGCGTTCACGGGCTCGACGTATATCGTGTCATAGATCGTCTGGAGGACGTCGTAGGCCTCCGTCGCGCCGGTCTGCACGAGCTGGCCCTCGATGTCGGTATAGTCCTGCGCGCGGAAGGCCTCGGCCACGGCGGCGCAGACGGCGTCGGTGTCCACCTCCGCGCCGTTCATGCCCTTGACGACGGTGACGCCGTCGTCCCCGATCTGCGCCTCGGCGTTCAGCATCGCCGCGTTTACCTCCTCCGCAGCGTCGGAAACAAGCCGCTCGAGGGCGTCGCTGTCGATCTGGTCGCCGGCGTCCCACTCCAGCTCCACGCCGCCTTTTTTGCAGGCCAGATATGTTTTCAGGTTCTGGAAAGCGCTTCCGTCCCGCCCGTAGGCATAAGCGGCCTCCGCCGGCGCCTCCGCGCCGCCTGCGAGCCCCAGCTCCTCCGCCGTGACCGTCAGCGTGTGATCCAGCGGGAAAAGAACCGTTACGGAAGCGTCCGTGTAGGAGGACGCCCCTTCGTCAAGCAGCTTCTGCGCCGCCTGATTGACCGTCAGGCCGCCCACAGCCGTTCCGTTTACGGAAACGTTCGGGTATATCGTATCTTTTTTGGAAATGCGGGAAGCATATACCGTGGTGACGCCCAGCGCTATGGCCGCCGCGGCCAGCACAGCCACGATCGGTATGACCCACCGCAGAGGCCGCTTCCGACCGCCGCGCCCGCCGTCGTCATCGCCGCGCCAGTCATATTCGTCGTCGTAATCGC
>CAZEXC010000015.1:1694-25378 GCA_964516625.1 uncultured Oscillospiraceae bacterium
CCTCCCGCTCGCCGCTTTTGTCGAAGGTGTCTCTGCGTGCCATGATCCCATCCCCCTGTTTTCTGTCTGTCAACGCTTTTCCCGTCAGTATACGCCTATGTTTTTCGGCAGCTCGAGCCGTCCCGTGCCGGGGGTGTCCCCGTCCTCCATCCATGGATTGGCGCTGAGGCGGTGCTGCGCCTGCGCCTCCAGAAGGGAGCCGATAAGGATGTTCGAGAGCAGGAAGCCTGTCGGCGTAAAGCACCACCGCCCCCCGGCGGTCTGCTTTGTCCAGCCGTCCTTTTCATACGCCCGCAAAAGCGTTTCTATGGGCGCAAAATCGCTTCGGTATATTTTGCCGTACTCCTCGCCGGAGATGCCCCGGCCGCGCCGCATGCCGAGCATGACATACTCCGCCGCCCGGTCGAGCTCGTCGAGCTTTTCGTATTCGTCGAGCACGTTCCCGTCCCGGTTCACGCCCTCGATATACCCGTCCAGATCCCGCACGAAGCTGTACCGCGTATCGCCGATGCAGGAATGAGCGCCCGGGCCGAAGCCGAGATAATCGTCCAGATCCCAGTATTTCATATTATGCCTCGACTCGAAGCCTTTTTTCGCGAAGTTCGACACTTCATACTGCTCGTAATTGTAATGCGCCAGCGTTTCCGCCGCATACAGGTACATATCCGCCTGCTCGTCGTCCGTCGGGATGACGGGGCTTTGGAAATATTCGCCGAACATGGGCGTCCCCTCCTCCAGCGTCAGCCCGTAGCAGGAGATGTGCTCCGGGCCGAGCTCTATCGCCCGGGCGAGGGTGTCGGCCCAGTCCGCCTTCGTCTGGTTCGGAAGGCCGTACATAAGGTCGATGCTCAAATTGTCAAAGCCCTCGGCGCGGATTGCGCGCACGGCCTTTTTTGCCTGAGCAAAGTCATGGCGGCGGCCTATGATCTTCAGAAGGTCGTCGCTTGCCGACTGCACGCCCAGCGATATGCGGTTCACGCCCTCCTTCCGCAGAAGGCGCAGATCCCGGGGCTTTACGCTGTCGGGGTTGCACTCCACCGTTACCTCCGCGCTTTTGAGAACCTTTCCCGCCTGCTTGAGCGCGTTGAAAAGCTCCGTCAGACGCCGCGCGCCGTAATAGCTGGGAGTGCCGCCGCCGAAATATACCGTGTCGATATAATACGGCGCCATGGTGCTGGCCGCCTCTTTGATGTGGTGCAGGAGCGTGTCCTGATATTTTCCCATGCGCCCGTCGCAGCCCGCCAGCGAATAGAAATCGCAGTAGCCGCACTTCGAGGCGCAGAACGGTATATGAATGTAAACGCCAAGATGCCTGTCTTCCATAGCTTTGCTCCGTCGGGCGGGGCGGGGCTCACGCCTCCGGCAGGAGATCCTCCTTCGTGAACGCCGCGAGCTCCTCTTTTGTGGGAGCCTCCAGCGCCGCCACGCGGTTCGCCTGACGGGTCATCGCGTCCTCGAACCGATTGCGCACGTCCCGGCCATTGCCGAAATTCTCGTCCCGTTCCTCGTACATCCTCTCAAACATCTGCCGGGCGCAGGCGTCCGCTTCCCCGTCGAGCTCATAGCCGTTTTGCCCGCACAGCCCGCGGAAAATAGCGTACAGCTCCGCGCCGTCATAGTCGGGAAAACGGATGTATTTGTTGAACCGGCTCTCCAGCCCGGGGTTTGAGCGCAGAAAGCGCTCCATGGGGCCGGTATAGCCCGCCGCGACGACCACGAGATCGTCCCGATGATCCTCCATCGCCTTCAAAAGCGTCTCGATGGCCTCCCGGCCAAAATCGTTCTCCCCGCCGCTTGCGAGGGAATACGCCTCGTCGATGAACAGCACGCCGCCCAGCGCGGACTGAATGACCTCCGCCGTTTTGATGGCCGTCTGGCCCACATAGCCCGCCACGAGGCCGGAACGATCGACCTCCACGAGCTGGCCCTTTGACAGCGCGCCGATGGCCGCGTACAGGCCTCCCACCAGCCGCGCGACGGTGGTTTTGCCCGTGCCGGGGTTTCCCAGAAAGACCATGTGCATGCTCATCGGCGGCACGGGCAGACCCGCCTCCTGACGGAGCTTACGCACTTTTATGAGGTTTATCGTGGATTTGACGTCCTTTTTCACGCTCTCCAGCCCCACAAGGGCGTCGAGCCGGGCCAGAAGCTCGTCGAGATCCGGCTTTTCCGCCGGGACTGCCCGCTCCGTCCCCGTGTCCGGCGCGGCCGCCGGTGTCTGCCGTCCGCCGCCGGAGACCGATGTCAGAGGAGGATGCTTATCCAGAAAGGATTCCTCGGCGCTGGTCACGAAATCCGCCGCCCGGAGGCCGGGCTTTCCCTTTTTCACGCCGGCCGCGTCGCACAGAGCCCCCAGCTTATCGCCGCATTCGGTGATGTATTCCGCCTCGGCGAAGGTCACGTCGTCGTCCGCCGCCGCCACGCACAGGAGGATGTTCGTCAGCATACGGATAAACACGCGGGAGCACTCCGTTCCCCGGCGGACGTCCTGCTCCGTCAGGGACCAGAAAAACAGCGGCGGCAGGAACTGGCCGCTCTCGCCCACGGCCGCGGAAAGCGACCACAAAAGCCAGCCCGGCTTCGGCTGTCCTTTGGAATACAGGGCGTTTATGGCGTCCGCCTGCTCCTGACCGAGGCTTGCGCTGCGGGCAAAAAGCTGGAGCGCGCAGTCGGCGCAGAATTTGTCCGTCTGCCCGGCCAGCTCCCGGCCGGCGGCGCGGTAAAACGCTTCGGTGTTCGCGATATAGGTTTTGTGCAGCTCCTCCGGGGAGCGCTTCCACTGGGTGGGCATGATCTCACCGTCTTTACACCCGGAGCCCGATTTTTCCGGCGGCTCCGGAGCCGCCCCGAAAATCAGACGCCGCTTCTGTCTCTAAAAACATATTATAATGCAAAAATCCGCTTCTAACAACCCCAAATACAAGAAAAAAGCGGACAGCAGCCGCTGCCCGCCAGAGGATTTCCCGGCCATCCCGCTCCGGCTCTTACAAAACAGGGGGGACGTAAAGCTCCGCGGCGTCGCGGGCCATGGCCAGCAGCCCGTCATATGTGGTATCGTAGCGGTTCATGTCGTTCCACAGGAACACGCCCGCGGCGTCGTAGCCCATATCCGCCGCGTCCGTATAGACGTCGGCCGCGGCGTCATAGCCGTCCGCGTCCGTTTCCTCGCCGCCGACGGTATACCGCTCCGACACCACGGCGCCGCTTTCCGTGTCGCTCTCCAGATAGCGGGAGCAGACGCTGACCGGGGTCAGGACGCCGTCGGCGCAGTCGAAGCGGATGATCTCGTCCCAGGAGGACTCCAGCGTCCCGTTCGCGCTGTCTATCCAGAAGCGGAAGCCGTCCTCCGTTTCGGCAAGGCGGAAGGACTCAAAATAGCTGGCGCAGACAGAGACCGTGGTAAAATACTCGCCGCCAAAGGCCCCGGCTGCGTTCTCCAGAACGCTGGAAACGCAGTAGACCTGCCCGTCCACAAGGTCGAAAAGCTGCACGCCCATCGTGGCCGACGCGCCCGGATCGAAAACCGCCATCTCCGGCGTGCCGTCAAGATCCAGGTCAATAAAGCCCACGCCCGTCAGACCATCCGGCCACAGGGCGGCGAAAATGTCGTAATTGTCGTCGATAAACGAGAGGTAGCTGTCCGCCCAGCCCTCGGCCGCCTCCGGCAGCGTCAGGGCCTCCGCGCCGGAATCGCCGTCGGGAACAGCCGTTTCCTCCGCGGCTGCGGGCGCGTCGGCGAACCCGTCGTCATCGGCGGTCAGCGCCCGCGCCGAGCTGCAGGAGCAGAGCGCGAGCGTTAAAAGCGCCGTCAATATCGCAACAGCCAGCCGTTTCATCGTCCACCTCATTCTTTATCTGAAATTATGTCAATCTAATTATGTAAATTTCATTATATTCACGGAAAGGAAAAAGTAAAGGCGCTTTTTCAATCTGTAATCAACTTGTAACGGCATTGAAATCTTTTTTCCCCGAATTTTACGGAAGGCTTGACAGCGCGTTCCAACTGTGGTAAATTAGCACTCAAAGACAATGAGTGCCAAAATTTATCTCGGAACACTCGGAAAGGATGGATTTTTTATGGCGAAAAAGCAGTTCAAGGCGGAGTCGAAACGGCTTCTGGACCTGATGATCAACTCCATTTATACCCACAAGGAGATATTTTTGCGGGAAATCATCTCCAACGCCTCCGACGCGATAGACAAGCTGTGCTACCGCTCCCTGACGGACGAGAGCGTCGGTATGGCGCGGGAGGACTTTCTCATCCGCATCGACGTGGACAAGGACGCGCGCACGCTTACCGTGTCCGACAACGGCATAGGCATGACGAAGGAGGAGCTGGAAAACAACCTCGGCGTCATCGCCTCCAGCGGGACCCGGAAATTCCGCGAGGATCTGCCCGAGGACGCGGACGCCGGGACGGCGGACGTCATCGGCCAGTTCGGCGTGGGCTTTTATTCCGCGTTCATGGTGGCGGACAAGGTGACCGTCAACAGCCGCGCCTTTGGCGCTGACGAGGCGTGGAGCTGGCAGTCCTCCGGCGCGGACGGCTATACCGTCGCCGCCTGCGGCAAGCAGACCGTCGGCACGGACATCATCATGCACATCAAGGAGGACGCCGATCAGGAGGATTATTCCGAATATCTGGAAAGCTGGCGTCTCAAAGAGCTCATCAAAAAATACTCCGACTATATCCGCTGGCCCATCCATATGATGGTGGAGCGCCGGGAGTGGGACGAGCACGGCGGCGAGGACGGCAAGGGCGCGTACAATACCATTGTCGAGGATCAGACAGTAAACACCATGGTCCCCATCTGGCAGCGGCCCAAAAGCGAGGTGTCCGACGACGACTGCAAGACCTATTATAAAGAGCATTTCCACGACAGCGCCGACCCTGTGGCCGTCATCCGCGTGAACGCCGAGGGGCTGACAAGCTACCGGGCCATGCTGTTTATCCCCGCCCAGGCGCCTTACGACTACTATACCCGCGACTACAGGCCGGGGCTGGAGCTGTATTCCTCCGGCGTTATGATCATGGACAAATGCGCCGATCTGGTGCCGGAGTATTTCCGCTTCGTGCGCGGCGTTGTGGACTCCCCGGATCTGAGCCTGAACATCTCCCGGGAGCTTTTGCAGCACGACCGCCAGCTGAAGGTCATCGCCTCGAACCTCGAAAAGAAGATACAGTCCGAGCTCTCCCGCCTGATGGAGGAGGAACGCGACCGGTACCTGACGTTTTACGAGGCCTTCGCCCCGCAGCTGAAATACGGCGTCGTGGGCGATTACGGGATGCACAAGGACCAGCTCAGGGATCTGCTCCTTTTCTACAGCGTAAAGCAGGAAAAGCTCATAAGCCTCAAGGAATACGTGGAGGCCATGGGCGAGGGGCAGGAGAAGATCTACTACGCCTGCGCCGAGACGCGCAAGCGCGCCGCCGCCCTGCCTCAGGCCGAGAGCGTCTCCGCCGCCGGTTACGATATGCTGTGCCTGACCGACAGCGTGGACGAGTTTGTCATGCGCCTTCTCAACGCCTATGAGGAAAAGCCCTTCTGCAACATTACCTCCGACGATCTGGGGCTCGAGACGGATGAGGAGAAAAAGGACACCGAAAAGCAGGAGGAGGAAGCCCGGCCGCTGCTGGATTTCGTAAAGGAGAGCCTGCCCGGCCTCGTGGAGTCCGTTCGTCTGAGCCACAAGCTCAAGAGCCAGCCGGTATTCCTCACCAGCGAGGGCGAGGTCACGCTGGAGATGGAGAAGTATTTCCAGAGCGTCCCCGGCGTCCCGGAGTCGCAGAACGTCAAGGCAAAGCGGGTGCTGGAGCTGAACGGCGACCATCCCGCCTTCGCGGCGCTGCAAAAGGCGTACGAGGAGGACAAGCCCCGCGCCGCCCGCATGGCCATGATCCTGCTGGCGCAGGCGGAGCTCATCGCCGGCCTGCCCCTCGACGACCCCGCGGCATACACAGAGCTGGTCTGCGGCCTGTTCTGAAAAAAACGCGGCGCGGCCGCGTCAACAGCCCCTCCGCGAACGGCGCGGCCAGCGCCGCGCCCCCGCGGAGGGGCTTTCGTTTTTGAAAAATATTCATTTTTTATGTGAATAATCCCTTGAAAATGCAGAAACGCCGCCCTACAATAAACGATACTACCGTCAAAAGGGGAGCTTTATGAAGCGCGTTTTTATTGATGGAAGCGCCGGAACGACCGGGCTGCGCATCCGTGAGAGGCTGGAAAAACGGAAGGATATACGGCTCGTGGAGCTGCCGCCGGAGGCGCGGAAGGATCCCGCCGCGAAAAGGAAAATGCTCAACGGCGGCTGCGATATCGCCTTCCTCTGTCTGCCGGACGAGGCGGCGGTCGAGGCCGTGGATATGATAGACGACCCTGACGTGGTCGTGCTGGACACCTCCACCGCCCACCGCACGGATCCCCGGTTCGTGTATGGCTTCCCGGAGCTGAGCGCGGCGCAGCGCGCCGCCGTGGCCGGGGCAAAGCGCATCGCCGTGCCCGGCTGCCACGCCAGCGGCTTTATCGCCCTGACGCGGCCGCTCGTGGCGGCGGGGCTCCTGCGGCCCGACACGCGCCTCAGCTGCTTTTCCCTGACCGGGTACAGCGGCGGCGGCAAAAGGATGATCGCCCAGTACGAGGCGGAGAAAAGGGACGCGCTTCTTGACGCGCCGCGCCAGTACGCGCTGGGGCAGACGCACAAGCATCTGCGGGAAATGCTCTATGTCACGGGGCTGACCGCCGTCCCGGCCTTCTGCCCCGTCGCGGCGGATTTTTACAGCGGCATGGAGGTCACGATCCCCCTGTTTGCGGAGGATCTCGCGGGCGGCGCCGGGGATGTCCGGGCGCTGTACGCCGGGAAATATACCGGCCCTGTCGTGCGGTATGTGACCGGCGCGGACGAGGACGGCTTTCTGTCCGCCGGAGCCCTGTCCGGCAGGGACGGGATGGAGATATCCGTGGAGGGGAACGACGATCGCCTCCTGCTCATAGCCCGATACGACAATCTCGGAAAGGGCGCCTCCGGCGCGGCGGTGGAGTGTCTCAACCTCGTGCTTGGCGCGGACGAGACCACAGGGCTCAAGCTGTGAAGGAAAGAGAGGACGGGACATGAGATGGATCGACGGCGGCGTCTGCGCCGCAGAGGGATTTACGGCCAGCGGCGTCCACTGCGGCATCCGCAAAAACCGCTCAAAGCGCGATCTGGCGCTTATCTACAGCCGGGAGAGGGCCGCTGCGGCGGCGGTCTATACCACGAACCGGGTAAAGGGCGCGCCCCTTACGGTGACGAGAGCGCACCTGACAGACGGCTATGCCCGGGCCGTCATCTGCAACAGCGGGAACGCCAACACATGCAGCGCCGGGGGAACGGAGATCGCCGAGGCCATGTGCGCCCTGACGGGACAGGCGCTCGGCATCCCGGCGGAGGATGTTATCGTCGCCTCCACCGGCGTCATCGGCCAGCGGCTGGATATCGCCCCCATCGCGGCGGGCATCCCGGCGCTGACGGCGGGGCTGTCCCGCTCCGGCGACGAGGCCGCCGAGGCCATCATGACCACGGACACGGTGAAAAAGGAGCTGGCGGTCGAGTTTTCCATTGACGGCGTGGTCTGCCGTCTGGGCGGCATCGCCAAGGGCTCGGGGATGATACACCCCAATATGGCCACGATGCTGGCGTTCCTCACGACGGACTGCGCCATCAGCCCGGAGCTGCTGCGGGAGGCTCTTTCCGCCGATGTGGAAAATTCGTTCAATATGGTATCCGTGGACGGGGACACGTCCACCAACGACATGGCGTGCATTCTGGCAAACGGCCTTGCGGGCAACGCGCCCATCACCGAAAAGGGACAGGCGTTCGACACGTTCACGGAGGCTCTCGCCGCCGTCACCGTCGCCCTGTGCCGGGCCATCGCCGCCGACGGCGAGGGAGCCACGAAGCTTCTGGAGTGCCGCGTCACCGGCGCGAAGGATCGGCGCGCCGCGAGGACGGCGGCGAAGGCCGTGGTCTGCTCGTCGCTTACAAAGGCCGCCATGTTCGGCGCGGACGCCAACTGGGGCCGCGTCCTCTGCGCCGTCGGGTACAGCGGCGCGGACGTGGACGTGACGGCCGCGGATGTGAAATTCGTCTCCCCGGCCGGAGAGGTGACGGTCTGCAAGCGCGGCGTGGGCGAGGACTTTTCCGAGGAGCTCGCGAAAAAGATCCTGTCGGAGAAGGAGATCGGCATCGACGTGATATTCCACGAGGGGGAGGGCGCGGCCACGGCCTGGGGCTGCGACCTGACCTATGACTATGTGAAAATCAACGGCGATTACCGCACATAGGACAGGAGGCAGACGATTTGACGCTATCAGACGCACAGCGGGCGGAGCTGCTGGTGCAGGCCATGCCCTACATCCGGGAATACCGGGGCAAGACCATCGCCGTCAAATACGGCGGCAACGCCATGGTCAGCGAAAAAATGAAGGAGCAGGTCATGGAGGACATTGCCCTTCTTCACATGATCGGCGTGCAGGTGGTCCTCATCCACGGCGGCGGCCCGGAGATAAACGCCGCGCTGGAGCGGATCGGGAAGACGCCGAGGTTCATAGACGGCCTGCGCGTCACCGACCGGGAGACCATCGACGTGGTGCAGGCGGTGCTGGCCGGAAAGGTGAACAAAAGCCTCGTCAGCCTTTTGCAGAGCAAGGGCGCGCGGGCCGTGGGCCTTTGCGGGATCGACGCCCGCATGATACAGGCCGTGCAGCGCGACCCGGAGCTGGGCTACGTCGGGCGCGTCACCGGCGTGGACGTGACGCTTGTGGAGGACGTGATGGCCGCCGGGTATGTGCCCGTCATATCCACGCTCGGCTGCGACGAGGCCGGGAACGTATACAATATAAACGCGGACACCGCCGCGTCCTATATCGCCGGGGCCATAGGCGCGGAGCGGCTTTTCATGATGACGGACGTGCCCGGCATCCTCCGGGACAGGGACGACCCCGGCTCCCTTATCCCCTGCGTGGACATCGACGACGCGGTGAAGCTGTTCAGCGACGGCGTTATCGCCGGAGGCATGATACCGAAGGTGGAGTGCTGCATCGACGCCATCAACCGGGGCGTGGGCCGGGTCATCATCATGGACGGCCGGGTGAGCCACTCTATCCTGCTGGAGATTCTGACGAACGAAGGAGCGGGAACGATGGTCATGGAAAGGAAGGACGGAAATGACGACGAAGGAGCTTGACAGCCTGTACATCGCGCACACCTACAGCCGTTTCCCCGTGGAGGTGGTCTCCGGCAGGGGGAGCGTCATCATCGACGATACGGGAAAGGAATACATCGACATGGGCTCCGGCATCGCCGTGAACACCTTCGGCCTGTCGGACGAGGCATGGATCGCGGCGGTCACGGAGCAGCTCAAAAGATTCCAGCACACCTCGAACCTCTATTACTCCGCGCCGTGCGCGCAGCTGGCGCAGATGCTGTGTCAGGCAACGGGCATGAAGAAGGTGTTTTTCGCCAATTCCGGCGCGGAAGCAAACGAGTGCGCCATCAAGGCGGCGCGAAAGTACGCGCAGGACAAAAAGGGGCCGGAATACTACACCGTCATCACCCTGAAAAACAGCTTCCATGGCCGCACCATCACGACGCTGGCCGCCACGGGACAGGACGCCTTCCACGACAAATTCACCCCCCTGACCCCGGGCTTCGTGTACGCCGATCCCGCCGACCCGTCCGATCTGGACAGGCTGATCGCCGAAAACCATGTGGCGGCCATCCTGTTCGAGGCCGTTCAGGGCGAGGGCGGCGTGCTGCCCCTGCCGGAGGATTTCGTGAAGGCCATGGCCGACGCGGCCGCCAAAAACGACCTTCTGCTCATCGCCGACGAGGTGCAGATAGGAAACGGGCGCAGCGGCGCGCTTTACGGCTATATGAATCTCGGCCTCGAGCCGGACATCGTCACCACGGCCAAGGGTCTTGGCGGCGGTCTGCCCATCGGCGTGTGTATGCTGGGCGAAAAGGCGCAGGACGTCTTCGCCCCCGGCGACCACGGCTCCACGTTCGGCGCCAACCCCGTGGCCTGCGCCGGGGCCGTCAATATCTTCTCCCGCCTGACGGAGGACGTGCTGGAGGGCGTGCGCGCCCGGTCGCGCATGATCTTTGAAGGCCTCGCCGGCGCGCCGGGCGTCCGAAGCGTCACGGGCATGGGCCTGATGGTCGGCGTGGAGACGGAAAAGCCCGCCGCCGAGGTTTTGACTGTCTGCCGCGAAAACGGCGTTCTCGCCCTGACGGCGAAAAACAAGGTGCGGCTCCTGCCGGCGCTGAACATACCCACGGAGCTTCTCGAACGGGCCGTAAGCGTCATCCGCGGAGCCTGCGCGGGATGACGGGAAAGGAGGACAGCCGTCATGAAATTTTATCCGATCACGACCGCCGACGGGGACGACTCCGCGCTGCTGTCGGAATATAACGCCGCCCGGGAGATCGGAAAGCTGCGGCTGGGCGAGCTGCGGCTTTACTTCCGCGCCGGTCGGAAAACATATTATATACCGTACAGGGACGTGCGCCGGTGCTTCCGCCGGGTGCAGCTCGTCCCCGCAAAGATGTGCTGCGGCAGCGGGAATTTCGAGATAGAGAATCTGGTCGTCTGCGGCGACGCGGGAGAGCTGTGCCAGATCCAGCTCCCCGGCACGCGGGCGGCGAAGGCGCTCATGGAGGAGCTGGAAAAGCGCATCCCCGAAGCGGAATTTGGCCGCCCGACAGAAAATTAACAGGATTTTCCGTGTTTTTTCACATTTTTTTGCGTGAATTAACATAAAAGACTTGTCATTTTCGTAAAACGGCATTAAAATAAGTGCATATTCCGTTTTTATTTTTTCAACTTTCAAATCGGGAGACGGGCCATGACTCCATCCGAGGCGCTGGAAAAGCTGCTGCATTCCTATGAGCATTATTACGACGTGACGCGGGAGGGCGTGACCCCGCCCTTTGCGGCGGAGGCGGCGTTCCATTCCCGCGACGAGCAGTATTTTCTCGTCAAGAGCGCGAAGCTTGCCGAGGCGGAGAGCCATGAATACGTCTTTTTTGCCGCGGAGGATAGCCTGACGCCGGAAAAGGCGCAGGAGCTTGGCGACGCGGCCTGGGCGGCGGGGATGGAACGGGTCAGGCCCCATGCCGAACACCGCAGCACCGACATTATTCTCGTGATACTCGCCGGCGGCATCGAGCCCGCCGCCGCCGCATACATAAAAAAGCTCCGCCGCTACCAGAGCTATAAACTCAGCTTTCAGGGCTGGAGCCACTACCGCGTGATTGCTTTGGAAACTTCCTCCGGGCGTCTGGTCTGCAACCGCATGGGCAGAACCCTTACGAAGCTTCTTCGCAATATATCAAATCAGAAGTAGGAGAGTGTTGTCATGAGTGCTATTCTTATCATCGTAGCCGCAATCGTCCTGCTGGTTCTGGGGTATATCTTCTATGGCTCCTGGCTGGCAAAGCAGTGGGGCATCGACCCCGAGCGCAAGACCCCCGCGGTCGAGCTGGAGGACGGCGTGGACTACGTCCCTGCAAAGCCCGCCGTGCTGATGGGCCACCACTTCTCGTCCATCGCGGGCGCGGGCCCCATCAACGGGCCTGTTCAGGCGGCGGTGTTCGGCTGGCTGCCCGTTTTCCTGTGGTGCGTTGTCGGCGGTATCTTCGTCGGCGGCCTGCACGATTTCGGCTCCCTGTTCGCCTCCGTCCGTCACGGCGGTAAGTCGGTCGGCGAAATCATCAAGGATTCCATGGGCGACAAGGCCAAGAGGCTGTTTATCATCTTTGCCCTTCTTGTCCTCATCCTTGTCATCGCGTCCTTCGTGAACGTCGTGGCCGGTACCTTCGCCTCCACGAACCCCGCGGGCATCACCACCGGCACCGTGGCCGGGACCGAGACCACCGCCATGATCTCCGTGCTGTTCATCGTTCTGGCCATCATCTACGGCCTGCTGACGAACCGGGCCGGCATGAAGACCCTGCCCGCCACCATCATCGGCATCGTGGGCATCATCCTTGTCGTCGTTCTCGGCATGAATGTCGGTCTGGCCGTCGGCCGCACCGCGTGGATCGTCCTCATCGGCGTTTACATCACCATCGCTTCTCTGGTCCCTGTCTGGATTCTTCTCCAGCCCCGCGACTATCTTTCCAGCTTCCTGCTGTACGCCATGATGATCGTGGCTCTGTTCGGCATCTTCTTCTCCGCTTTTGCCGGTACCGCCACGTTCGAGCTTCCCGCCTTCACAAGCTGGAACACGAGCATCGGAACGCTGTTCCCCACGCTGTTTATCACCGTCGCCTGCGGCGCCTGCTCCGGCTTCCACAGCCTGATCGCCTCCGGCACGTCCTCCAAGCAGCTTTCTAACGAGCGCGACTGCAAGCCCATCGGCTACGGCTCCATGCTCATCGAGTCCGCGCTGGCCGTCATCGCCCTCATCGCCGTCGGCATGGTCTTCACCAAATACACGAACGGCGACTTCGCCTCCCCGGCCATGGCCTTTGCCTCCGGCATCGCCGTCATGTTCGGCGCGGAAACCACCAAGATCTACGGCGTTATCTATGCGCTGCTGACGCTGGCCGTCTCCGTGTTCGCCCTGACGAGCCTTGACTCCGGCACCCGTCTGAGCCGCTTCATGTTCACCGAGCTCTTCCTCAAGGAGGGCGAGGCCACATGGAAGGACGCCAAGGGCATTCGCAAGTTCCTGGCCCATCCTCTGGTAGGCACCCTGTTCATGGTCATCGTGGGCTGCGTCCTCGGCGGACTGAGCCTGAGCCAGATCTGGGGTCTGTTCGGCGCGGCCAACCAGCTTCTGGCCGGTATCGCGCTGATGGCCGTGGCCGCGTGGCTGGGCAACATCGGCAAGAACAACAAGATGTTCTTCATCCCCATGATCTTCATGCTGGTCGCCACCATCACGAGCCTGATCATCACCGTTATCAAGAAGGTCAAGCTTATTGCCGCCGCCGGCGCTGCCTGGGGCGACTGGTTCCAGCTTATCTTCGCCGCCGCGATGGTCGTTCTGGCCGTCATCCTCGTGGTACAGGGCATCCAGACCTTTGCCAAGCAGGTCAAAAACAAGAAGGTCGAAGCCTGATCCCTTCCCAAAACACATACAACAAGCGGCTCCGCGTATCGCGGAGCCGCTTTGTATTTTCTGTTTTCCGTGGGAGAGGAAATTACTTGAGCTCGACCTTGGCGCCCACATCCTCAAGCTGCTTTTTGAGGGCCTCGGCCTCGTCCTTGGAGACCTGCTCCTTGACGACGACGGGAGCGCTCTCGACCTTGGCCTTGGCCTCGGCCAGACCCAGACCGGTGATGCTGCGGACTTCCTTGATGACCTTGATCTTCTCCGCGCCGACCTCGGCGAGAACGACGTCGAACTCGGTCTTCTCCTCGACGGCGGGGCCTGCGGCGGCAGCCGCGGGAGCGGCGACAGCGGCGGCGGCGGAAACGCCGAAGGCGTCCTCTATCTCGTGTACGAGCTCTGCCAGCTCCAGAACGCTGAGAGCTTTGATCTCTTCGATCATAGCGGTAACTTTTTCGCTAGCCATGGTATGAATGACCTCCTAAGTTTTAAAATTTGAGTGTGGCGCGCCGTATCACTCGGCGGCCGGGGCGTCTTCAGCCGCAGGGGCCTCCTCGGCGGGGGCGGCTTCTTCGGCGGCGGGGGCTTCCTCAGCGGGAGCCGCTTCAGCGGCAGGCGCGCCGCCCTTCTCCGCGACCTGATTCAGAACGACGGCCAGAGACGTGATGGGGGCAAGCATGGTGCCCAGAACGCGGGAATAGAGAGCGTCCTTGGAGGGCAGATCGGAAAGCTCCGCGACTTCGGCGTCGGACAGAACCTTGCCGTCCACAAAAACGCCCTTGAGCGTGAATATGTCGCCCAGCGTTTCGCCGAATTTCGTCAGCTTATAGATGGGGACGAGGGGATCGTCGGCGCTGGTGGCCAGAGCGGTCGTGCCGTTGAGCTGATCCTCCAGCCCCGTCAGGCCGACCTTCTCCATGGCGAGCTTTGTGAGCGTGTTCTTCACGACGGTGTATTCCACATCCTCGGCGCGAAGATCGCGGCGAAGCTCGGTGTCCTGCGCGACGTTGATGCCGCGGTAGTCCACAAGGACGCCGCCCTGCGCGTTTTGCAGCCGCTCGGCAAGAGCCTCGACGATAGCCTGCTTTTCGGAAAGTATCGCTTTGCTCGGCATAGTTTGGTTTTCACCTCCTGATAATGAAAAATGTCTCTGTCCAAAGAGACAAAGACACACGAAAGCTGTATGCTGTATTTCGTATCGTGTCCTCGGCTGGATTTACTCCCGAAAAGGGAAACCGGCTGTCTTTGAACGGGAAATATTTTATCAGCTTGCGCGGGGCTTGTCAAGAAATTTCTCCGCGGGGCGGGGATTTTTTGCGTTTACCCCGCGTACAGGAAGCTGGCTTTCCAGGTCGTCCAGCCGCCCTCATGCTGCGCCGCCTGCGTCAGGGAATCGAGGACATATCCCGTGAAACGGTCGTCGGGGCACGCTTCCGCCAGCCGCCGCACGGCGGGAAGGGCGTCGGGGGACAGCGTTTCCAGATAATAAACGTCCACGGTTTCCAGCCGTCCGTCGAGATAGGCGTCTACATTGTAATTCGCCACCAGCCCGGCGGGGGAGCACAGGCACAGAAGGCACCACGTCCCCAGCGCAAAGCCACCGAACACGGCGCAGAAGCGGAAGCCGGGGCGGTACAGCTTCCACCCGGCGGCAAGGAGCCCCACGGCGATAACGGCCATGCCCCACAGGGTCAGGAGCCGCAGGACGCTGAGACCGTAAGCCAGGATATAAAGCTGCATCCGCCGCGCGGCGGACAGCAGGATAACGGCGGTGAGCGCGAGCATGAGCCCGTCGGCAATCCGCAGGGCCGAACCGCCTTTTGAGGCGAAACGGCGCGCGTCCGTCCCCAGCAGACACAGGGCCAGGTCGATGGCCGCTACGGCTGCAAGCTGGAAAAATCCCGTTCGGGCATAGGCCGACCACCCGCCGGCCATGGCCGCGGCCTCCGCGCCGCCGAAAAGATAGCGAAGCTGCACGGCGCAGAAGACGATATACACCCCGTCCAGCAAAAGCGCCAGCGTGAGGAAGGGCGCGGCGCGCCGCTCCGCTTCAGGGCGCGCTTTTCCCGCCCTCGCGGGGAGGGGCTCCCGGATGAAATACAGGCCGGAGGCGATGAAAAGCGCCAGCGCCGCCGTGCGTACGACCCGCCACAGGAGCTGAGCGGGCAGGAGATCTTCAAACCATCCCCGCACGTCGGGCAGCAGGCTCCTGAACACCGCGTCCGCCGATGCCAGCAGCGCCAGCACCACGGCCAGCACTATGACCGTCGCCGCCAGCGTGAGCAGGGCGCGGCCAAAACCGGCGCGGCCTTCCTTTTTGACCGCCCGCATGAGCCGGAACGGGCGGCCGACGCGCGTAAACAGCGCCGCCGCGGACAGCCGGACGGCCTCCGGGACGGCCAGCGCGTCGAAGGCGCGCCGCGCCGCCTGACCGGACAGGGAAAACGTCGCCATGGCCGACAGAGCCAGGATAATGAAGCAGTTCAGCACCGTCAGCCCCCTGTAGGCGTAAAGCGCGCAGCACGCGGACAGGATGACGGCCGCCGTTATGAGGCACGCCCCGCCCGCGCTCCAGCGGGCCTTGCGGCCAAGCATTATCAGCACGGCGGCAAAATAGGCGCACACGAATACCGGCACGCCCAGACCGGGGCCGTGATCCCGGGCAATGCCCTCCATGCGGAACACCGTCCAGTACAAAAGGCTGAGCGCCAGCGCCAAAACCGGCGCGGCAGCGTCCCGCCAGCAGGGCGCGGCGGGCGCTTCCGGCGGCAGGCTCGCATGATCAGTGCTTTTCGGCTCGTCCATCGTCCTCCCCCTCCCCGCGCCGCTCGAGGATATCCCCCGGCTGGCAGTCCAATACGCGGCATATGGCGTCAAGGGTGGAAAAGCGCACGGCTTTTGCCTTTCCGGTCTTCAAAACGGACAGGTTGGCCATGGTCAGACCCACGGCCTCGGACAACTGCGTAAGGCTCATGCGCCGTTTGGCAAGCATCACGTCAAGATTTACCATGATCATACGGCTCGCCTCATATCGTCAGGTCGTTTTCGTCCTGCATCACAGCGGCCTTCATGGTCAGATGGCTCAGCGTCGCGGCGGCCACGCCGACGGCGGCGCCAAAGACGACCACGGCCAGCAGCAGGAGGAACACAGCCGGATGCAGAGCGTTCAAAAACAGCAGGACGATCATGGCGGCGAAGCACGCGACGGTGTCGCCCAGCGCAAGATAGCTGACGATCCGCAGGCGGCGGGCGTTTTCCGGGCAGAAGCTGTTGTCCCGTCCGATCTCTCCGAAAATACGCCAGCCCTGCCACAGGGCGGCGGCGACGGGGATCATGGCGCACCAGAACAGGATCAGGCAGGGCCACTCCAGCCACGCGAGCTCCGGCGAGAGGGCGGCAGCCTCCCGCGCCAGCATCGGAACAATCAGAAACGACAGCAGCCCGCAGCCGCACCAGCCGACGACGACCACGGCCCGCAGCCAGCGTGAAAGCTCTTTTTGTTTCATGGAACACACTTCCTTTCGTCCACAGCATAGCACAGGTATTATCGAAAATCAAGAAAAATTTATCGAAATTCGATAAAAGAAGAGACGATCCCGCGCCAGCCGGCCTTTTCGCCGCGAAAGAAGCGGCGGGAAGATTTCTTTGAAAAAACCGTGATTTTTTGCGATTTAAGGTTGACGTATGTAGTCCATTATGCTATGATACAAAAGGATTATGCGCGTAGTCTATTTTAAGGAGGAGCTCATCCATGAAAAAATATGCCGAAAGGATCACCGACGCCGAGCTGGAGGTGATGCGTGTTTTGTGGGAGGCGGCGGATGCGCTGCCGATCGCGGACATACGCCGGACGCTGCAGGCCCGGCGGGGCTGGGAGCCCACCACCATCAAGACCCTCGTGCAGCGCCTGTACGAAAAGGGCGCGGTCGCGCAGGAAAAGCGCAAGGTGTTCTACTATCGGGCGCTCATATCCGAGCGGGAGTATAACGACTGGGCCACCGAGAATCTAATCCGCAAGCTCTATCGCGGCAGCGCCAAGGACCTCGTCGCGGCGCTGGTACACTCGGACGAGCTCAGCGCGGCGGATGTGGAGGAGCTGAGCGCCATGTTCCGCCGCGGGCAGTCCTGCCCGGAGGATGAGAAATGACAGGCGCGTTGGGGACTCTGCTGCTTTTGAGCGCGGCGGGTTCCGCTCTGGGGCTTTTGCTGATGCTGGCGCGGCGCGTGTGCGGCAAGCGGCTCCCGAGCACGCTCTGGTACTATGCCTGGCTGCCTGTGCTTTTGCGGCTTGTCCTGCCGCTTCCGGGTCTGATCCCAAGCGCGGCGGAGGAAAGCGCTTTTGCGCCAAGCCTCACGCAGACGGACAGCGCGCCGACGCGGAGCTACCGCTACGACGGGTATGTCAGCATGGGCGCGTATGAGTACGAGTACGAGGACACGGACGGGGACGGGGACGGGACGGAAACGGCCGCCGCCGAAGCCGCGCCCGCTGCCGAAGCGACCGACGGGGACGCCGGGACGCAGACGTCCCGGCCGCATATACAACTGAAGGCTGTTTTGAAGGCCCCCGGCTTCTGGCTGGCGGTATGGCTGGCCGGCGCGGCGCTCTGCTTTGCACATTATGCCATCGGGTACTTCCGCTTCCGCCGCGTCCTGCTGCGGACGCTGGAGCCGGTGGACGGCCCGGCGGCGGAGGTCTACAAAACGCTTGCCGCCCGGCACAGACCCGAGCTTTTTTGCAGCGCGTATGTGAAAACGCCGATGCTGCTTGGCCTGTTCCATCCTCTTATTATTTTGCCGAAGGCCGGATTTTCCGAGGCGACGGCCCGGAACATCCTGAGCCACGAGCTGATGCACTACCGGCGCGGCGACCTGTATATCAAATGGTTTTTCGTCCTGACCGCCTCCCTGCACTGGTTCAACCCCCTCCTGCCGCTGTTCCGGCGGGAGATGAATCGTGTGTGCGAGCTGAGCTGCGACGAGCTTGTGCTGGCCCGGATGGAGCCATCCGAAAGGCGCGGCTATGGCGAGACGCTGCTGGATCTTGCCGCCAGCCGGATGCTGCCCGCGGGCGTGGTGGCCACCACCTTCGCCACGGAAAAGCAGACCTTGAAGGAAAGACTGGAACAAATCATAAAATTCAAATATAAGCCCGGGGCGATCCTTGCCCTGACCATTGCGGCGATGCTGCTGATGAGTACCGTCGCGATGGCGGCGGGCCCCGCGCGCGCCCTGTCCGCGTCCTCCGGGGAGGAAGCCGCGGAGCAGGAGCAGGACGGGCAGAGCGCCGGAAGCGCGTCCGCGTCGTCCGCGCCGGACACGGTAAATGTATCCACGGTGGACGAGCTTCTCGCGGCCATCGCGCCGGACACGCAGATCGTCCTGACGGCGGGGACCTACGATCTGAGCGAGGCCGCCGACTACGGACAGGAGACCGAAAGCGAGTACTACCGCTGGGAAGAGGGCCTTGACGGCTATGGGCTCGTGATAGAGAACGTGGAACGCCTGACAATCACCGCAGAGGCCGGGGATGCGGCCGAAACCGTCATCAGCGCCGAGCCGCGCTATGCCGACGTGATAGCCCTGACGAACTGCGAGGATATCACGCTCGCGGGCTTTACGGCCGGCCACACCGTGGCGCAGGGCGTCTGCGTGGGCGGCGTGCTCCATCTGATGGGAAGCCAGACCATATCCGTCTCCGGCTGCGCCCTTTACGGCTGCGGCGTGCTGGGCGTGGAGGCGGTAAACTGTCAGGATATTCTGGTGACCGACACGGACATCTACGAGTGCTCGAACGGCGCGGTGTGGCTGAGCGGCTGCCGGAGCGTGCAGTTTGACGGCTGCGATTTCCGCGACTGCTATAACCGCCACAGCGAGGAGGGGTCGCCCAGCTACAGGATCATCACCGTCACAGGCTGCTACGGCGTAGCCGTTACGAACGGCCATGTGTACGGCAACATCACGCAGGAGCTCGTGACCGTGACGAGCTCTCGGGAGGTCTATCTGCTGGGCACGCTGTTTGAGGACAATACCGCCGACACGACGTTCAATGTCACGGGCGAGCCCGTCATCGTGGCGGACTGCGCGTTTTCCGACGGCCTTACGCCGGGCGAGCCGAACGCGGTGGACATGGAAGGAAACGCCCTCACGGCCGACGACCTTGCCGCCATGACGCAGCGGAAGGCCGCCTTCAGCGGCTTTGCCGTCCCGGAGAGCGTGGAGATCGAGAGAGTCCTCGGCGAGGACGGCCTGTACGAGGTGCACGTTTCCACAGTGGACGAGCTTCTCGCCGCCATCGCGCCGGACACCGTCGTCTATCTGGACGAGGGGCTGTTCGACCTGACCGAGGCGTCCAATTACGGCGCCTTCGGCAGCCAGTATTATTACTGGCAGGAGACCATTGACGGCCCCGGCCTTGTCATCTCCGGCGTGGACGATTTTTCCATTGTCGGCGCGGGCAAGGACGCGACGCGCGTCGAGACCCTGCCCCGCTACGCGAACGTGTTCTCCTTTGTGAACTGCACGAACGTATCGGTAAGCGCCCTCACCGCCGGGCACACCCTCGCCGACGTCGGCTGCCTGGGAAGCGTTCTGTATTTCTACGGATGCAAGGGCGCGGATGTTGAGCAGTGCGGGCTTTTCGGCTGCGGCGTGCTGGGCGTGGAGGCCGTTTCCTGCGCGGGCATCATCGCGAAGGGCAACGAGATTTACGAGTGCTCGTACGGCGCGGTGCAGATGTCGCAGTGCTCTGACGTCACGTTCGAGGAAAACGATATCCACGACTGCGGGTATTCCACCTACAGCTTCTATGAATGCCGGAGCGTCACCCTCGACGGCGAGGCCGTGGAGGAAGAATACATAGACATTCCCGGCGCGGGCCCTTACAGGAGCGCGGCGCAGGGCTGAGCCCGCCCGCAGGCCATACCGAACAGGGCGCGCCGCAAAACCGTGGTTTTGCGGCGCGCTCCGATTTTCCCCTCGCGCATCGGGAACGGGGCTTTCTGCGGCGGCCGCGTTCATACCTTCGACAGCTCTCGCATACACATAGCTCGGAGGGATATGCGTATGCTTTGTCGTTTTTCGGATTTTCGCTGCAAGGAGGTCATAAACGTGCGTACCGGCACGCGGCTGGGTTATGTCTGCGACGCGCAGCTCCAGTCCCCGGAGGGCCGCATATCGGCGCTGGTGGTGCCGGGACGGAGCAAATGCTTCGGGCTTTTGGGCCGGGAGGAGGATTACATCCTCCCGTGGGAGTGCATAACCCGCATCGGGGAGGATATCATACTCGTGGAATCCGACCGCGGCATCCGGCGGGAAAAACGCCCGAAAAGGCCGTGGCTTTGAGGCGGCGGAAAACGCCGCGGAAAATGGGAAAAAATACTTGAAAACCGCGGCGGGCGCTGGTATAATATATCAGCTTGCCTATTACGCACGGACGCGGACACGCGACCCGGTTCCGCAGGGATGGTCGTAAGGATGATGCGCCCGGAGGGTAAAACTGAATAAATAAGGAGGAAAAAACGTAATGGCAGTAGTTTCTATGAAGCAGCTCCTGGAGGCCGGCGTGCATTTCGGGCACCAGACCCGCCGCTGGAACCCCAAGATGGCCGAGTACATCTACATGGAGCGCAACGGCATCTATATCATCGACCTGCAAAAGACGGTCAAAAAGCTGGAGGCGGCGTATGACTTTGTGCGCTCCCTGTCGCAGGAGGGCAAGTCCATCCTGTTCGTGGGCACAAAGAAGCAGGCTCAGGACGCCGTCCGCGAGGAGGCCTCCCGCGTCGGTCAGTTCTATGTGAACGCCCGCTGGCTCGGCGGTATGCTCACAAACTTCAAGACCATGCGAACCCGCGTCGACCGCATGAACCAGCTCAAGCGCATGCAGGAGGACGGCACCTTCGATATGCTTCCCAAGAAGGAAGTCATAAAGCTCATGGGCGAGCAGGCCAAGCTTGAGAAATACCTCGGCGGCGTCAAGGACATGAAGAAGCTGCCCGGCGCGCTGTTTGTCATCGACCCCCGCAAGGAGCACAACGCCATCGCGGAGGCCCGCAAGCTGCACATCCCCATCGTCGCCATCGTCGATACCAACTGCGACCCCGATGAGGTCGATTACGTCATTCCCGGAAACGACGACGCCATCCGCGCCATCCGCCTGATATCCTCCACCATGGCCAACGCCGTGCAGGAGGGCCGTCAGGGCGCCGACGCGCCGGAGGAACAGGCCGCGCCCGAGGAAGAGACCGCTAAGGAGGAGAAGGAATAATGGCTGTTACCGCTGCTGCTGTCAATGAACTGCGTCAGGCCACCGGTTCGGGCCTTATGGACTGCAAAAAGGCGCTCGTCGCGTGCGACGGCGATATGGATAAGGCCATCGACTACCTGCGCGAAAAGGGCCTTGCCAGTGCCGGCAAGAAGGCCAGCCGCGTCGCGGCCGAGGGCATGGCGTACGCCGCCGATATCGACGGCGTGGGCGTCGTGGTCGAGGTCAACTGCGAAAGCGATTTCGTGGCCGGCAACGACCTGTTCAAGAATTTCGTGAAGGATCTCGCGACGGTCATCGCGAAGGAAGACCCCGCCGACGTGGACGCGCTCATGGGATGCAAATGGGTAGACGGGAAAACCACCGTCGCGGACGCGAAAAACGAGCTGTTCCTGTCTATACGCGAAAATATGCAGATCCGCCGCTTCCAGCGCGTGACCGGGGGCGTCAACATCCCCTATGTCCACATGAACGGAAAGATCGGCGTGATCGTGAGCCTTGACACCGCCAGCACCGATCCGGCGGTCATCGAGCTGGGCCGGGATCTGGCGATGCAGATAGCCGCCATGCGTCCCCAGTATCTGGACAAATCCGACGTGGACGACGCATTCCTGGCTCACGAAAAGGAGATCCGTCTGGCTCAGGCCAAGCAGGACCCCAAAAACGCCGCAAAGCCCGACGCCATCATCGAGAAGATCGTCCTTGGCGGCATCGGGAAGATGTATAAGGAGATCTGCCTTCTCCAGCAGGCCTATGTCAAGGGCGAGGGCGAGGACGTGGCCGCCCATGTGGCCGCCGTCGCCAAGGAAGTGGGCGCGCCCATTTCCGTGAAGTCCTATGTCCGCTTCGAGAAGGGCGAGGGCATCGAAAAGCGTCAGGACGATCTGGCGGCCGAGGTCGCCAAGATGATTGGCTGACCGCCCGCTATACCATGAACCAAACAGCGCCCCGTTTGCCTCTGACGGCAGGCGGGGCGCTGCTGTGAAGGAAGAGAAACCTTATGGAAATGTTCGCGCTGCTTCTTTTCGCGGCGGTGCTTCTGGTGTGCGTGGCGTTCGGACTCCCGCTGCTGGCCGCGCTGGCGGCGGGCTACGTCATTTTCTTCTGCTACGGGCTGGCTCGAAAGTACACGGCGCGCCAGCTTTGGAAAATGTCCCTTTTCGGCGTCAAGACCGTCCAGAACATCCTGCTGCTGTTTCTTCTGATTGGGATGCTGACGGCGCTGTGGCGCGCCAGCGGCGCCATCCCCGCCATCGTTTACTACGCATCGGGTCTTATCCGGCCCTCCGTCATGCTGCTGACGGCTTTTCTTCTCAACTGTCTGGTGTCCACGCTGACGGGGACGTCCTTCGGGACCTCCGCCACCATGGGCGTTATCTGCATGACCATGATGAACTCCGCGGGGGTGAACCCGATCCTTGGCGGCGGAGCCATCCTGTCCGGCGCGCTTTTCGGGGACAGATGCTCCCCGGTATCCACCAGCGCCCTGCTGGTGTCGGAGCTGACGGGGACGGATCTTTACAGGAACATACGGGGGATGATCAAAACGGCTGTCGTGCCCTTTTTGCTGGCGTGCGCGGTCTATGCCGTTCTGGGACTCATGACGGGCGGCGGCGACGGGGAGCAGTCGGCGGAAATGGGGGAGAGCCTTGCCGCCGCTTTCCGGCTGGGCTGGCTGCCGCTCGTCCCGGCGGCGCTGGTGCTGGTTCTGGCGGCGTTCAGGGTCAACGTCCGCATCACCATCTCCCTGAGCATCGTGTCCGCGTTTCTCATCAGCGTTCTGTACCAGCATATGCCGGCGGGACAGGCGCTTCTGTCCGCGGTGACGGGGTATCGCTGCGGCGACGAGGCTCTTTCGGCTTCGCTGGACGGCGGCGGCGTCGTGTCCATGCTGCGGGCGGTGGCGATCGTGTGCCTGTCGTCCAGCTACGCGGGGATATTCGAGGGGACCGGCCTTTTAAACGGGCTGGAGGAAAAGGTGCTCCGGGCGGGGCAGAAGGTATCCCCGTTCGCCTGCATACTGGGCGTGTCGCTCCTGTCGGCGGCGGTGGCGTGCAACCAGACCCTGACGATCCTGCTGACGAACCAGATATGCCGCCCGCTGGAGCCGGACAGGGAACGGCTTGCGCTGGCGCTGGAAAATACCGCCGTGATCGTCGCGCCGCTGATCCCGTGGTCCATCGCGGCGGCGGTCCCGCTGTCCAGCGTGGGCGCGCCGAACGCCTCCGTTCTGGCGGCGTGCTACCTCTATCTCGTCCCGCTGTGGAGCCTTGTAACGCAAAAACGCTCGCGCCGGACGGCAGCCCGCGTGTGAGCGCTGA